>NZ_JBSGJX010000033.1:0-111489 GCF_053605785.1 Nonomuraea sp. NPDC003754 | reverse complement strand
GCCGGGTACCTGCCCAGGTGAACTCCTCGGCGAGCCAGGTGGCGAGCAGGGTGTGGCAGTGCGCCCGCCATGACGGCACGTCGAAATCAGCGGGATGGCTGGAGGCCGGTTCGCGCAGGCCGAGCGGTGCGGCTCTGGCCGACTTGACCGACGACGGCTGGGGATGCGGCGTAGGGACCGCGGGCATGGAGAGTCTCCAGTGGTTGCGCAGGTCCGGCGGATCGCGCCTGGGGGAGCGTCCCATGGTCGCGCCCATCTTCCGGCCGGCGCCCGGGTGGATCGGTCGCCACCGTAATTTGATCACCTTACGTCTGGTGTTGGCCACGAGCCCAAACCGGCATATATCGAACGCTTGTACGATGGCGGGGTGATTCTCGCGCCTGGCATGTGCTCGCGGTGGCATCGCGTGCCGCGGCCGATGCTGCAATACGCGGTCGGCGACCACGTCACCCGGTTCAAGAAGGTGACTGCTCGGCCCGCGGGACTGGGAGGTCCTCGTCTACTTCCACAGCGGCGGCGATCGTTTCGGCGTGTGGCTGATACATCAGGCGGCCGCGATACGGTCTGTCGACGAGCCGACTTTCGGGCCGCCCTTCTGGCTGTGAAGTGGGCCGTCGCGCGGTTCCGGCCTTGCGGGCTGCGCCGCTGCCATGGCCTGCAAGCAGGCGACGAGAGGTGGTATCGGTGGAGCGTCCGACTTGTTGAAACGGCTGGCCAGCCGAGGGTCCCGCGAACGATCGGCGGGATCTCGGGCGCGCTGAGCGGCGCCCGCTGTGCTCAGTTCTTCGCCGAACTGATGAGCGCCGAGCAGGGCCCCGAACTGGACAACGTGCTGAACGCCTGGTGGGGCCGCGCGATACTCGACCCCGACCCTGACCGCGACAGCATCCACCAGGCGGCGGAGACGGGCAGCCTGCCGACGTCCAGCATGGACGAGATCCGGCGCCGCCGGCAGGAACGCGCCTCGTAGGCGGGTGTCAGGGGCGGTAGTCGAGGTGGATGAGTTCCGGCGGGAGGCTGGGTAGCGGTACGCCGCGCAGCCGCATGGTCTCGCGCCGGTCTGCGATCCGTTCGGCTGCGCGTTCGGCCTGCTGGGTGTGGAGGTGGGCGGTGAGCGGCCGAGCCGGACGCCTGACGCCTTCGCCACCTCGACGCCTTCCGGCATCCGATCGTCGCGCCAGACGTGAAGCCGCCGGTGCCGCGGCCCGGTCGGCGGCGTCCGAGGAGGGGCAGGCGGCCAGGGACCGGCAGGTGGCGGCCCAAAGCTTGCCGCGATCAAAGCGTCGAACGTTTCGCGCAGCCACTGATCGTCGGCGCAGATCAGCTCCGCGAACTCACCGTCCACGCGCCGCGTGGCCAGGTCCTGCACGTCGATCCCTCCCCGGAAACCTCTGATAGCGCTGCCAGGTCATCGACCGATACACTTTTTCTATAGCCAACGCTGCAAGAATCTGTCAAGCTCCTTCTTCGCACACCCTGGCGAGTGGCCGCCGTACCAGGAAGTGATCATGTCGGTTGAACGGCTCGACGATCTGGACTACCCCGCCTACACCACCAGCCAGGCTGCCCAGGTGCTCGGCGTGCAGCAGGCGTTCCTGCGGGGGCTGGACTCCGCCGGGGCGGTACGGCCGGACCGCTCGGCTGGCGGGCACCGCCGCTACAGTCGCCGCCAGCTTGTGTTCGTGATGCGCATCCGAGAGCTGTTCGACCAGGGCCACTCCCTGGCCTCCACCTTGCGGATCCTGTCACTGGAGGACGAGCTGGCGGTGGCCCGCGCCCACATCGGCCGGCTCCAGGATCTGGCACGCGGCCTGGAGGTGGCCGCGGCCGAAGCAGTCGCATCGGACCCCGCGGAGAGTCACCCGCAGGGGATTTGACAATTGGCCACTAAGATTATCTACAATCTCTCTTAGAGGTTTTCCTCTGTGGCAGAGCAGGCATCCCCGGGTGCCGTCGGCCCCGGGGGGATCTTCGGAGGTGAGCACGATGCTGCTGACGTCGATCGACCCGTTCGTGCAGGAGTTCGAGCGTCAGTTCGACCGGCTGACCCGCCAGGCCGCCGCCGAGGGCGCCGGCGCCATCATGCCGATGGACGGAATCCGCCGCGCCGACGACGTGGTGCTGCGGTTCGATCTGCCCGGCATCGACCCCGACTCCATCGAGGTCACCGTCGACCGCGGGGTGCTCTCGGTCAGCGCCCGCCGCGAGGAGGAGCTCGGCCAGGACGAGCGCGTCTTCGTCCGCGAACGGGTGATGGGAGCCTTCACCCGCCGCGTCTACCTGTCCGAGCACCTCGACAGCGACAGGATCGACGCCGACTACACCAACGGGGTGTTGACCGTGCGCATCCCCGTGATGGAGAAGGCCAAGCCGCGCAAGGTGGAGATCAGCCGCGGCGACAGCAAAGCCATCAACGCCTGACCCGCTCCGGGGACGGGCCATGGCGCGGCACCGCCGCGCATGGTCCCGTGGCCCGCCCCCGGCCCGGAGGCCGATCGTCCACGCTGCCGCGCTCGCCAGGTCGCCGACCTTCTCCAGGTCCAGCACGCGGTACGGAACCCTGGCAGGAACCGTGGAACGCCGAGCCGGACTGACCCGAGACGGCCGGCCTTCCCGAGCTTTCACGCAGTGAACCAAGGGATCGGGCGATGGCGAAGGACTTCTACCAGGCGCTGGGGGTCACCAGGACTGCCGGCCAGGAGGAGATTCAGCGTGCCTATCGCAGACTGGCCCGCCTCTACCACCCTGACGTCAATCGCGAGCCCGGCGCCGAGGAGCGCTTCAAAGAGATCTCCGAGGCCTACCGCGTCCTGGGTGACCCGGCGGCGCGCAGGCGCTACGACGCGGCCGGGCAGGACTTCCAGCCGGCTTCAGCGGGCTGGGACCCCGGCATGCGGCCGCACGTACGGGTCCGGCGAGGAGCGCCGACGCCGGGGCCCGCCCCGGTCTGGACGACGGCTCCCGGTTTCGACGACCTGTTCGGCGACATGTTCGGCCACCGCCCGTACCAGGGATGGGTCCCCGCCGCAGGCGCCCATCAGGAGGCCGAGCTTGAGATCACCGTCGAGGAGGCCTACCACGGCGCCCGCCGTGTCCTCACCCTCGACGATCGCCACCGGATGGAGATCGTGGTTCCTCCCGGGTTCATCGGAGGCCAGCGCCTCCGAATCGCGGGGCAGGGCGGGCGCGGCAGGGCGGGAGCGCCGGACGGCGATCTCTTCCTCGTGGTGCGCGTCGCCGACCACCCGAAGTACCGGGTGCAGGGGCGCGACATCCACGTTGAGCTTCGTCTGGCTCCGTGGGAGGCCGCGCTGGGAGCCGTCGTGCCGGTGGACACCCCGGCCGGCCCAGAAATGATCAAGGTGCCGCCGGGCACCTCGAGCGGGCACCGTCTCCGGCTCCGCGGCCGTGGCCTGCCCAACCCCCAGGCAGCGCCCGGCGACCTGTACGCCGAGGCCCGGATCGTGGTCCCCAACCCGCTCAGCGAGGACGAGCGCCGCCTGTTCCAGCAGTTGGCGGCCAGAACCGGATTCGACCCGAGGAGGCAGCCGTGACCGCCGCACCGCAGCTGCCCCCTCTAGCCAAGTAGGGACCGTTGGCGGTGTGCCTGCCAGGGGTTTGCCCAGCCGGGAGGGCACGGCGCCGTCGACTGTGGCCACCTGATGGCAAATGTAACGGTTCGTGACAATTCGGGGCATAGAGATCTGTGGGGGTTGCGATGGCGTGTCTGACGGTGACGTGCAAAGACGAGGGCCACCGTGTTGTCGTCCGCCCGCTCGGGGAGCTCGACATGGCGACCGCTGACCTTCTGCAGGCGGTGCTAATGCCCAGCACCGGACGGCTCCCGCGCTGGTGGTGGACCTGAGCCAGGTGTCGTTCATGGACTGCTCGAGGCTGCGCGCACTGATGGCGATCAAGCAGCAGATCCTGCCCTACCGACGAGAGCATTCTCAACTACGGTGAGCTACTGACAGAACTTGTCGCCGACCACCGTCAACTTCTCGCCGCTCAGCGGCCGGGCCGGGGCGCCACGCGCGCCCGCGCATAGAGGGGCCCGAATAGTCCGAAAACCCTGGTCGCCGTGCCCGGGGTCCCGGTAGTAATCGCGGAAAATCCAACGGATGTACCCCTGACCTGCCCTGATGTGAGGGCGTCTCGATTTTCCGCCGTTGCTACCGGAACCTCCTTCAGCCGGAACCCGGGTCCGACATGGTCGCGGCCCGGTCGAGGCGGTCGCAGACCTCGCGCAGCACCGGGACCAGCTCCGGCGGATCCAGCACCTCGAAGTCGAACCCCTTCACCGCCACGTGCACCGCCAGCTCACGCAGCGAGTTCGAGCCGGCCGTGAACAGGCAGGTGCGCGTGTCCACGGCCTCCAGCCGTCCAGCGCCGGGCGACGTGCGCGGCGCCACCGCCTCCAGCGGGGCGTGGAAGAGGACGCGGGCCTGGTACGTGTACGGCGCCGAGGTGATGGCGTGCGAGACGTAGGCGGCCGCGTCCTCCTCGGGCGGCATGCGCGGCGTGAAGCGCGCCCCCGGTGGCCCGAGCGGCTCCTCGATCCGGTCGACCCGGAAGGTACGCCAGTCGTCCTTGGCCACGTCCCACGCCACCAGGTACCACCGGCGCGGGGTGTGCACCAGCCGGTGCGGCTCGACCTCGCGCGCGGTGACGCCGTCGCGCCCCCGGTAGCGCAGCCGCACCCGGCGCCGGTCGCGGCACGCCGTGGCGATCGCGGCCAGCAGATCGGCGCTGACCTCCGGATCGGCCGCCCCGGGCAGCGCCACGGTCGCCGCGCGGAACGCCTCCACCCGGTGCCGCAGCCGGGAGGGCAGGAGCTGCTGGAGCTTGGCCAGCGCCCGCACCGCACCCTCCTCCAGGCCGGCGACGCTGCCCGTCGCGGCCGTACGCAGGCTGATCGCCACCACCACGGCCTCCTCGTCGTCGAGCAGCAGCGGCGGCAACGCGGCCCCCACCCCGAGCCGGTATCCGCCGGCCACACCCGGAGTGGCGTCCACCGGATAGCCCAGCTCGCGCAGCCGTTCGACGTCGCGCCGCACGGTGCGCAGGCCGACCTCCAGCCGGTCGGCGAGTTCGGCACCGGTCCAGTCCGTACGCGCCTGCAGGAGCGACAGCAGGCGCAGCAGCCGCGCGGAGGTTTCCAACATGGGCACCATTGTGGCCACGATTGGTGCCCAAACCTGACACCAATGGCCAATACCGTGACGGACATGACGAACGAGATCCAGCCCTACCGCGTCGAGATCCCGCAGGCCGACCGCGACGACCTGCACGAGCGGCTGCGCCGTACCCGCTGGGCCCCCGAGCTGCCCGGCACCGGATGGGAGCGCGGCGTGCCGACCGGCTACCTGCGGGAGCTCGCCACCTACTGGGCCGACGGCTTCGACTGGCACGCCCAGGAGGCGGCGCTCAACGCGTACCCGCAGTTCACCACCACCGTGGACGGCGCGCAGGTGCACTTCCTGCACGTACGCTCCCCCGAGCCCGACGCCACCCCGCTCCTGCTGCTGCACGGCTGGCCCGGCTCGATCGTCGAGTTCCTCGACCTCATCGGCCCGCTCACCGACCCCGTGGCCCACGGCGGCGAGGCCGCCGACGCCTTCCACCTGGTGATTCCGTCGCTGCCGGGGTACGGCTTCTCCGGCCCGCTGCCCGGCACCGGCTGGACGGACGGCCGCACCGCCGCGGCGCTGGCGGAGCTGATGTCCAGGCTCGGCTACGACCGGTACGGCGTGCAGGGTGGCGACGTCAGCGCGTTCATCGCTCCGCTGGTAGGACGCGCCGCGCCGGACAGTGTCATCGGCGTGCACGTCAACGGCCTGCTCACGTTCCCCAACGGCGATCCGGCGATCATGGGCTCGCTGACCGAGGCCGAGCGTGGGCGGCTGGCCGGGATGAAGGAGTGGCAGGAGAAGCTGGGCGCGTACATGCAGGTCCAGGGCACGCGCCCGCAGACGGTTGCGGCCGCGCTGCACGACTCCCCCGCCGGGCAGCTCGCCTGGATCGTGGAGAAGTTCAAGGACTGGACGGACCCGGCCGCTGAGCTCCCCGAGGACGCGGTGGACCGGGACCGGATCCTCACCGACGTGAGCATCTACTGGTTCACCGGCACCGCAGGCTCGGCGGCTCACACCTACTACGAGCGGTTCAACGACTTCACCATGTGGGCGCCGAAGGAGCGCGGGACGGTGGCGACCGCGGTCGCGGTGTTCCCCACGGACTTCTCGGTCCGCCCGCTGGCCGACCAGGCGCACAACGTGGTGCGCTGGTCGGAGTTCGAGCGGGGCGGCCACTTCGCGGCCCTGGAGACCCCCGACCTGATGATCGCCGACCTTCGGGCGTTCTTCCGGAGCCTGGGCTAACCGGACAGCAGGGGTCCGCGAGTGCCCCGCGCGTGGCGGCCAGCTTCGAGGAGGTTGACCTTGACGTGCGGGTCAGGAGTTACGGTCTCGGCGCTCTTGCGACCACACGCCCGAGGAACGCCCCATGATCCCCGCGCCGCGAAGCCAGCGAGCTGTCACCAACCGCCACCATTCGCGACCTTTCGCTACGATGATCGCGGCCCATGATGGGCGGCGGGTTCGTGTCGCCGAAACACGCGAGGAGCGCGGATGCAGCCGAATCCGGCGGTGATCGCCGGCATCCTGGCGCTGCTCACCGCTGGCATGCTCGTCTGGTTCGCGCTCTACAACGTCGTCTACGCCAACGGGCCGACCGGTCTCTGGTCCAGCCTGGTGGTGGAGAACGTGCTCGGCGGCGTCATCTGTCCTGACACGCGCGGCCCGGCCCTCCACGAGGTTCCCAGGGTGGCACTGACCTTCCGGATGGTCCTCCCTCACGCGCACCCGCGCGTGAGGGAGCGGGAGTGGCGGGAGGCTGTGGGGTCAGGGAAGCCGGCGGGGTTGCGCGGGAGGGACCGGCGCTCGGCGGGTCCGCGCGAGCAGTTCTTCGGCGCTGGGGTTTCGAGATCAGGGACGTCGTTGCTGTCTGGCGAAGAATTCGAGGAGTTCGGGGGCCAGGGCGTGGGCGGCCACGTCGTGGGACTGGTTCGGGAGGAGCCGGTGGCAGGCGGCGGGGATGGTGCGGGCCACGGCGGTTCCGGCGTTGCGCATCCAGGCGGGGCTGTCACCGCCGTCGAGGACGAGTGTGGGCCTGGTGAGCGTGGCGGCGATGGTGGGGAGGCGGTTTCCTGGCCGCATGATCTCGGCCTCGTAGGCGAGGGTGCGGGCGATGGCTTCGAGGTGCGTCCAGGTGGGATGGGTCCGCATGGCGGCGACCGCGTCGGCGGGGACCTCTGCGGCCTGGACCATGAACAGCTCGACCGCGTCGCCCGGCCGTCCCGCCTCGATCAGGGCGGTGAGGCGCGAGGCGAAGTCGTCCGGCAGGTAGGGAGCGGTCGGGTCGACGTGGTACGGCGGCTCCCACAGGGCCAGGCAGGTGATCGCGGGCAGTTGGGCCGCGGCCTCCAGCGCCAGTGCGGCGCCGGAGGACCCGCCGAAGACCATGGCGCTGCCGCCCGTCGCCGTGATGACGGCGGCAAGGTCCTCGATCTCTCGCTGGACGGCGTAGGGACGGGTGTCCCCGCTGCCGCCGCGGCCACGGCGGTCGTAGTTGACCACCGTGAACCAGGGCGAGAGGGCTCGGGCGACCTCGGCGAGCGTCGGGTGGGACCGGTCGGTGACCGCGCCATGGACGAGGACGACCACCGGTCCCGAGCCGAGGCGGTCGAACACGATGCTCGTGCCGTCGGCCGACGTCGCGGTCCCGGTGACCATGGTGGGGGTCGTCACGTCAGTTGCTCGGCGCGGCGATGCACAGCGCGGACCAGTGGTGGCCGTCGGGGTCGGCGAAGTGACGCTGGTAGCGCCCGCCCGCGGTGACGGGCTCGCCGAGCTCCTCGGCTCCTGCGGCCACGGCCTTGCCGACCAGCTCGTCCACCTGCCCTTGGTCGTCGAGGCCGAGGACCAGGATTGCCTGGGTGGTCTTGGCCGGGTCAGCGACCTCGTTTCTGGCGTAGCCCGCGAAGGTCGGCTCGGCCA
The DNA here is from genome assembly GCF_053605785.1 of Nonomuraea sp. NPDC003754. Taxonomy (NCBI): domain Bacteria; kingdom Bacillati; phylum Actinomycetota; class Actinomycetes; order Streptosporangiales; family Streptosporangiaceae; genus Nonomuraea; species Nonomuraea sp. NPDC003754. The sequence goes on along the minus strand of NZ_JBSGJX010000033.1, from coordinate 103,432 downwards.
ACAGCATGACCTGGGTGCGCTCGCTGATGATCACGGACGCCATGTCGTCGGCCATGCCGAAGTGCTCGAAGCCGAGCGCGGTGTAGAAGGCCTTGGAGCGGTGGAGGTCCTTGACGGCGAGGTTCACGAACAGGGCGGGACCGGACATTGTCGGTCTCTCTTTCTTCCGGGGTCTCCTTGTGGCCTCCAGTGTGCTGATCGGCCGATCGCCCGGCTTGTCGCCGCGTGCCGGCCGCTTGACGATCCGTGCCGGGCCTCAGCCGCTCGGCGTCAGGCTCGCTCGGCGGTACTCGACCGGCGGCATCCCGTACGCCTGCCGGAACAATCGGCTGAAATGTGCCGGGTCGGGTAGTCCCCAGCGGGCCGCGATGCTGCTGACCGGCTGGCCGGCATTGGCCGGATCGGCCAGGTCGCGGCGGCAGCGTTCGAGCCTGCGGTGCCGGATCCACGCCGCGAGCGTGATGTCCTGCGACGCGAACAGGCGGTGCAGGTACCGCAGCGAGACGTGGTGCGCCGCCGCGACCGTCGCGGGACCGAGACCGGCGTCGCCCAGGTGCTGCTCGATGAAGGTGTGGACGCGCCGCAGCAGCACCTGTTCGCGGGTCTCCGGCTCGAGCGCCGCGAGCTGGGACACCTGCTCGGCGACGGTGGCGGCCAGCAGGTCCATCACCACCGTGGACAGCCGGGCCGCGCTGGCTGGCTGGTAGGTCTCCACGTCGCGGGCCACTCGAGCCAGCAGCGGCGCCGCCAACGCCGCCGTGCCGCCGCTTCCAGAGATCGCGACGGCGGTCAGCCGAGCGACCGGATCCGCGGGCACGGCCAGCATCTCGCGCGTGAAGCTGAAGACGGCCAGCTCCACCGTCGTGTCGTAGACCAGCTCATAAGGCCGGGAGAAATCGTAGATGGCAAGGTCCCCCGCCCCCAACCGCGCCGCGCGGCCGTCCTGTTCGACCAGGATGGTCCCGGATACGGGCATCACCACCCGGTAGAGCTCCGGGCTCTCCTTCCGGATCAAGCCTGGCGTCCGCAGAACGCGGTGCGGCGTCGTGGTCTGGACCCTTCCGATGCCGACCGGACCGAGTTGGGCCGCCTCGATCTGCCCCTGCAGGGCGACGTTTCGATCCATCCGCACGTCCAGCGGCCCGAGGATGTCGCACACGACGCTCAACCAGGCATCCACCCGCTGCGCGGCGGGCATATCGCTTGCCCGGATCAGAACGGCCAACCCACCTCCCGCCATTCCGGAAGATCATAGAGCGCGACCACGATCGATCGAAAGGCCATGATCCAGACAACCCGCCGTTCTGGCTGACCTGGAGGCCGCCGTCGCCGACGCCGCTGGCCTGCTCGCAGGCGCCGGGTGCGCGGCGGCCCGGGCAGGGCGGGCAGCGGGTCAGCTGTTCGCGCGGATGGTCTGGTTGATCCAGTCGGTGTAGGCGCTCACGTTGGTGTACAGGCCGGGGCCTTCGGCGCAGGAGGGGCTCGGGGCGCCGGGGCCGGAGGTGACGCCGATGAGCTCCCAGCGACCGCCGCGGCCGCGCTGGATCTGCGGGCCGCCGGAGTCGCCGTTGCAGGCCATGGCCTTGGGCGTGCGGCTGATGGTGCACAGGCGGGTGTCGGAGGCGTAGCCGGGTCCGCATTCGGAGATCGCGCCGCGGCGGGTCTCCAACTGGCGCAGCTTCTTGGCCATCTTCCACTCGTCCGGGTTCTTGCTGAACGTGGTGATGCCGAAGCCGATGATGCGGGTGGGGGTGCCGGGCTTGCCGGCCTGCCGGGCGATCGGGACGGGCTTGACGGAGACGGGCTTGTCCAGGCGGATCAGCGCGAGGTCGGCGGTGTTGTACGGCGCCTTGTCCGTGCCCTGGGCGTAGCGGGGGTGGGTGATCGCTTGGGCGATCCTGCGGACGGTGCCGCCGGACTTGCGCTGGTCGCTGCCGATGCGGACGGTGCCCTTCACGATCGAGCCGATCTCCATGTCGACGCAGTGCGCCGCGGTGACCACCCACTGGGGGTTGATCAGGGCCGCACCGCAGTTGCCGTCCTTGAGGCCCAGGGCGGGCGCCGTGATGGGGATGGAGGCCATGAAGCCGTAGGACTCGGTGGGCTTGGTGCCGTTGATGATCGCTCCGGCGCTGCCGGCCGTCGCCGCGAGGCAGGCCGCGCCGGCCAGGGCGACGACGGCGGAACGGGACATGGCGCGGTGGAACGACTTCTTGCCAATCACGGGGGAGAAACCCTTCAGTGGAAGATTGAGACGTTATAAAGCTAGATGTCCGTCTTTTCCTGGGGGATCACGTCAGCACGCCAACATGGGGTAGGGGTAACCCCACCTGACCAGGGCGGACATCACGGCTCGTGCAGACCGAGGTGGCGGGGTCAGTCACGTTCCCGTAGGGGGGTCCATGAGAATCCTCGCCCTTGGCGGACCCGGCGCGATGGGGCGGGTCGTGGTGCGCGAAGCGGCCGGTCTTGCCGGGTCCGAAAGATCGTCGTCGCCGACCGGGACCTGGATGCGGCGCGAGCACTGGTCAAGGATCTGGAAGGCGGCCCGGTACGGCTCGACGCCCGTCAGGTCGACGTCACCGACAAGGGCGCCCTTTCCGCCGCGCTGGCCGAGGCCGACCTCGTGGTCAACACCGTCGGACCGTACTACCGGTTCGGCCCCCTGGTCCTGCGGGCTGCGATCGCCGGCCGTACCCATTACCTGGACATCTGTGACGACTGGGAGCCCACCCTGGAGATGCTCGACCTCGACGCCGAGGCCCGCGCGGCGGATGTGTGCGCGGTGATCAGCATGGGCGCCACAGGCAGGGTCGTGCCGCGGTGGCCGTCTCTGGCCAGGATCTGCTCACTGCTGGAGGGTCTGACTGCGGTCGATGAGATCCAGCACCGCGTCCCTCATCTCGCGGAGGACGGCGACGGTCTCCGCGGCGGCCGCGGCGATGGCCTGCTCACCGGGTGCGGTGTCGGGCTCGAGCAGCCGGGCGACGGTGTCGGCGAGAACCTTGTCGGGATCGTCGACGCCGGGCACCGCGGTGGCCGGGTCGGACATCGCGGTGCCGAACCCGGTGAGCAGGGCGTGTACGGTGTACGTCTGCTCCGGCAGGGGACGGTCGTGGCGGACCAGTCCGTGCCGGTGCACGATCGGCATTCCCATCTCGCACATGGCGCTGGGTGTGGTGCGGGCGAACAGCTCGCGGTCGCCGGTCTGCTGGGTGAGCAGCCGCAGCAGCTCGGTGTCGCCGCTGTGCAGGCGGCGCGCCAGCGGGAGTTTCAACCCGGTGCGGATCAGCAGCGGGGCGAAGCGGCGCGGCAGCACGACGGCGGGGTCGGCGGTGATGCGGGCGATGATCTCGTCCAGGAAGGTCAGCACGTCGCGTGCGAACAGCCCGAGGATGAGGTCTTCCTTGGCGGGCCAGTACAGGTAGACGGTGCCCTTGCCGACCCCTGCCACCCGGGCGATCTCGCTGACGGTGACCTTGCGCACGCCATGGTCGAGCACCAGCTCGCGTGCGCTGTCCAGGATGCGGGCGGCCTTACGCGAGTGGCGCTCGATCAGCTGGCTCACCGGGGCGGTCCTCTTCTCCCGTGCTCGGGTTCCATCGGGCTGGAATCGGGTCAGGCGGCGGCGATGTCCAGCTGTTTGTTGTTCATGTCGGGGCCGTTCACCATCTTGCCTATGGCCGGGCCGATGACCGGCGCGTGCATGAGGCGGACCATCACGCTGCGCATGATCTGCTCCTTGCGGTCATGCGGGGTGAGCAGCCGGCGCATGACCAGCGCGCTCTTCTGCTCGGTGTGGATGAACGGCCGCATCCGGTCCTCCCACGCGCGCAGCGCGCCGGACAGGTCGCCGGGGTGGCGCTGCAGCATGGTGCCCAGGAGTTCGCCGCCGGCGATGCCGCTGGAGGCGCCCATGCCCGCGTACAGGGTAACGCACCATGCGGCGTCACCGATCAAGACGACCCGGCCGCGGTGCCAGCGCGGCATCCTGACCTGGTGCACCGAGTCGAACAGGAAGTCCGGGGCCTGCTCGAACGCCGTGAACAAGCGCTCCAGCAGCGGGCCGGGGGCTGCGGGCCGAACGCGGCCCTGATGGACTCGATCGGCGGGCGCGCGAACTCGGCGTCCGTGTCATCGGTGCGGTAGGAGAACAGCAGGCCCGGCGTGTGGTCGCGGAAGGAGAAGATCCACGCAGAGCGTCCCGGCTCGGCCAGGACGAGGCCCTCGTCCTGGGTGAAGCCCTCTATGGACTCCTTCAGGACGGTCGCACCGATCATGTAGTTCAGCGGATGCAAATGGTTCTGGGAGCCGAAGACCAGCTCACGCACGGTGGAGCGCATCCCGTCGGCGCCCACCACCAGGTCGAAACGTTCGGTGACGACGGCGCCGGAGGCGGTGTCGTGCAGGGTGACCGTCGCGGCGGAATCGTCCTGCGTGATGCGGGTCGGCACGGTGGAGTAGCGGATCTCCACATCGTCCGGCAGCGCGGAGAACAGCGCCTGCTCGATGTCGCCGCGCACCACCAGCCGGGGTTTGCCAGGCAGGTCGGCCGGGCTCATGCCGGGGCTACGGCGCCCGGCCCGGTTCACCTCGTAGGTGGTGAGTTGCGGGCTCCTGCGGTCACCGATCGCCTCCAGCACGCCCAACCGGCGGGCGGAGGCGATACCGGTGCCGAACAGCATGATGAAGTACCCGCTCGAACGGCGCGCGGGCGCCCGCTCCACCAGTACCGGCTCCCAACCCACTTCCCGCAGCCGCAGCGCGGTGGCGATGCCCGCTATCCCGAGACCGACCACCAGAGCCCGGCCATGTCTGACTGTGCCCGTCATGACGACTTCCTTCCTGTCGTGTCGTCCATGACGCTACTGAACGAACTGACCAATTCAGTTCGTTTGGTCAGTTTGTGGTGGAGGCCACACGGGCGAACCTCCCGCACCGGGAAGACAGGAGTGTCAGAGGGTCGTCGCCATCGGCCTCCGGCGGGCTGTTCTGCGCGGGGCCAAGACTCCCCTCGGGTGTAAAGGCGTGCCGAAGCCGGCCGGATGGTCGGTCGCGGGCGGAGGCGGCCGGCGGGGGAGCGGCCGTCCTCCGCGGAAACAGCGGCAGTACCCGCACAAGCGGAAACAGCGGCAGTACCCGCACAAGCGGAAACAGCGGCAGCGCCAGCACAAGCGGAAACAGCGGCAGCGCCAGCGCAACCCGCGATCAGCGCCCCGGGTCCGAGCCGGGCGACGGATCCGGGGCGTGTGCAGGCGCTGCGGGCTGGGGCCGGGCCGGCCCGCAGCGGGCTGCCGGTTCTCCCTGGACGCCGAGGGGACCAGAGTGGCGGGGACAGGCGCGCAGCTCACCCCCCGGCTTCGCGCGAGCTGCGCGAGCCGGTCACGTGATGGGCGTTATGGGGGTGCTATCCCACCCCGATCCACGTCCACATGCCCCGCTGGCGGTGCTGGTCCACCGGGCACCACAGCAGGTACCGGCCATGCTTCAGGGTGACCGTGAGCGCTGTCCGTCCTCCAGGTGGGACGATCATGGAGGTGCGGCTGACGCCGGGTCCCCTGATCGACAGGCCGTGTGGGTGCGAGCCCACGTTCTTGATCCTGAAGGTGACGCTTCCGGGCCTGAAGCGCCACCTCGAGAGCGCGATGAAGTAGTTTCCTTCCCTCACCTTGACGACAGAAGTGTCAGCGGCGCTCGCCGTGACGTGGGGCGCTGCCACGGCGGCCGTGCCGCCGGCCGTCAGTGTCAGCGCGGTGGAGGCCAGTACTGCCGCCAGACAGTACGTGCCTCTGGAACGATGAACAGCGAACATGATCGCCATCCCTTCATCGCCGTACCACCGATGTCGGCCATGGCGCAGGCCTCCATCACCTCTCCACGCATACGGAGCGCCAACCCCACGAAAGTCTCTGAGGGTCGTACAGCATTCACCATTTCGGCGAGACCAATTCTTTCCTTTTCAACAGATCCGGCCGTGGCCGCGGCGTAGCGGACCGCGAACGTCCCGGCGGCGGTCCGCACCAGGAGTCGGGCACACAGGCCAGGCAGTGGAGGTTAGGCGCGGCAGACCGGGGCAAAACTTGCATTATGGCAGGTGGGGGATGGTTCTCCCGATGGCCGGTGTTGCGGCAGCTTCGGGGAGAGGACGGCAGGAGCGACGCCGCGCGCTCGGCGCGCACCGACGCGCTGAGGCCGCGCACCGAGGAGGCGGACACGGTCGCCCGCTCGGTCTGCCCCTACTGCGCGGTCGGCTGCGGCCAGCTCGTCTACGTCAAGGACGGCCGGGTCAGCCAGATCGAGGGCGACCCCGACTCCCCGATCTCGCGCGGCAGGCTGTGCCCCAAGGGCTCGGCCAGCAAGCAACTCGTCACCCATCCGGGCCGTCAGACGCACGTGCTGTACCGCAGGCCGTACGGCACGCGGTGGGAGCGGCTCGACCTCGACACCGCGATGGAGATGATCGCCGAGCGGGTGCTGACGACGCGGCGGGACACCTGGCAGCAGACCCATGAGGGCAAGGTCGTGCGCCGCACGCTGGGCATCGCCGGTCTGGGCGGGGCGACGCTCGACAACGAAGAGAACTACCTGATGAAGAAGCTCTACACCGCCCTCGGCGCGATCCAGGTGGAGAACCAGGCGCGTATTTGACACTCCTCCACCGTCCCCGGTCTGGGGACCAGCTTCGGGCGTGGCGGCGCGACGACCTTCCAGCAGGATCTGGCTCGTGCGGACTGCATCGTCATCCAGGGTTCCAACATGGCCGAATGCCATCCGGTGGGCTTCCAGTGGGTGGTGGAGGCCAGGGCGCGGGGAGCGAAGGTCTTCCACGTGGACCCGCGCTTCACCCGGACCAGCGCGCTGGCCGACCGGCACCTGTCGATCCGCGCGGGCAGCGACATCGTGCTGCTCGGCGCCCTGGTCAACCATGTCCTCGGCAACGAACTGGACTTCCGCGAGTACGTGCTGGCCTACACCAACGCCGCGAACCTCGTGTCCGAGGACTTCCAGGACACCGAGGATCTCGACGGGCTGTTCTCCGGCTTCGATCCTGAGACGTGCTCGTACGACCCGAAGAGCTGGTCGTACGAGGGCCCGGCCGAGCACGCGCCGGGGGAGACCCTGGAGGGCGGCCTGCACCACGCCGCGGCGGCAGGGGCGGACCGGTACGGCTCCAGCGGGGCCGCCGCGCACCCCAGCCCGCCGACGGACCCGACGCTGCGCCACCCGCGCTGCGTCTACCAGATCCTCAGGCGGCACTTCGCCCGCTACACCCCGCAGCTGGTGGAGCAGCTCTGCGGCATCTCGCCGGAGGACTTCGCCGAGCTCGCCGACGCGATCACCGCCAACTCCGGCCGGGAGCGCACCACCGCGTGGGTGTACTCTGTCGGCTGGACCCAGCACACGGTGGGCGCGCAGTACATCCGCACCGCCGCGATCCTCCAGCTGCTCCTGGGCAACATCGGCCGCCCCGGCGGCGGCATCCTGGCGCTGCGCGGGCACGCGAGCATCCAGGGCTCGACCGACATCCCGACGCTGTTCAACATCCTGCCGGGCTACCTGGCCATGCCCCACGCCCACCGGCACACGGGCCTGGACGACTACCTGGCTCGCGAGGGAGGAGACACCGGCTTCTGGGGCAACCGGCGTTCCTACCTGGTGAGCCTGCTCAAGGCCTGGTGGGGAGAGGCGGCCACCGAGGAGAACGACTTCTGCTTCGACCACCTGCCGCGCCTGACCGGCGACCACGGCCACTACACCACGGTGATGGGCCAGATCGACGGGACGGTGAAGGGCTACTTCGTGGTGGGGGAGAACCCCGCGGTCGGCTCGTCCGGCGGCCGGGCCCAGCGCCTCGGCCTGGCCAACCTCGACTGGCTGGTGGTGCGCGACCTGACGCTGGTGGAGACGGCCACGTTCTGGCAGGACGGGCCGGAGCTCGAGACCGGGGAGATGCGCACCGAGGACATCGCCACCGAGGTGTTCTTCCTGCCCGCCGCGAGCCACGTGGAGAAGGAGGGCACCTTCACCAACACCCAGCGGCTCCTGCAGTGGCGGGAGAAGGCGCTCGACCCGCCCGGCGACTGCCGTAGCGACCTGTGGTTCTACTACCACCTCGGCAGGATTCTCAGGGAGCGGCTGACAGGGGACGAGATCGACCGGCCGCTGCGCGAGCTGACGTGGGACTACCCCGAGCACGGCGAGCACCGCGAGCCGTCGGCGGCGGCCGTGCTCCGCGAGATCAACGGTGTCGGCCCGGACGGCCGGGCGCTGTCGTCCCCCACCCAGCTCAGGCCCGACGGGTCCACCACGTGTGGCTGCTGGATCTACTGCGGCGTCTACGCCGGCGAGGTCAACCAGGCCGCCCGGCGCCGGCCCGGGAGGGAGCAGACGCCCGTGGCGCCCGAATGGGGCTGGGCCTGGCCGGCCAACCGGCGGATCCTGTACAACCGGGCTTCCGCCGACCCCGAGGGCCGTCCGTGGAGCGAGCGGAAGGCCTACGTCTGGTGGGACGCGGAGCGCGGTGAGTGGACCGGGCACGACGTGCCCGACTTCGAAAGGAACAAGCCGCCGGACTACGTGCCGCCCGAGGGCGCCAGGGCCGAGACCGCGCTGTCCGGGACCGACCCGTTCATCATGCAGTCCGACGGGAAGGGCTGGCTGTACGTGCCGGCGGGCCTGGCCGACGGGCCGCTGCCCGCCCACTACGAGCCGCACGAGTCGCCGGTCCGCAACCCGTTGTACGGCCAGCAGGCCAACCCCGCGCGACGGACCTACCCGCGCGCGGTAAGCCCCTACAACCCGCCGCGGTCGCCGCGCTTCCCGTACGTGCTGACCACCTACCGGCTCACCGAGCACCACACGGCCGGCGCCATGAGCCGGCCGCTGGCCTACCTCGCCGAGCTGCAGCCTGAGCTGTTCTGCGAGGTGTCGCCCCTGCTCGCCGCCGAGCTCGGGCTGGCCAACGGCGACTGGGCCACGATCGTGACGAGCCGTACCGTGATCGAGGCCAGGGTGCTGGTCACCGGCCGGGTCCGGCCGCTGCGGATCCAGGGCGAGACGGTGCATCAGATCGGCCTGCCCTACCACTGGGGGTGGGGCGGCGGCGGCCTGGTGACCGGCGACGTCACCAACGACCTGCTGCCGCTGGTGCTCGACCCGAACGTCTACATCCAGGAGAGCAAAGCCATGACCTGCGACGTGCGTCCCGGCAGGCGGCCGAGGGGCCGGGCGATGCTCGACCTGCTGGAGGAGTACCGGCATGACTGAGCGGATGGGCTTCTTCACCGACACCAGCGTCTGCATCGGCTGCAAGGCCTGCGAGGTGGCCTGCAAGGAGTGGAACCAGCTGCCCGACGACGGGTTCGTGTTCGAGGCGACCTCCTACGACAACACCGGGCAGCTCGGGGCGAGCACCTGGCGCCACGTCGCCTTCATCGAGCAGACGCGCCCCGTGCGGACGAACGGGGGCGGGGACGGGGACGGCGACGGCGGCGTGGACCGCTGGCTGATGTCGTCCGACGTGTGCAAGCACTGCACCCACGCCGCCTGCCTGGACGTCTGCCCGACCGGCGCGCTGTTCCGGACCGAGTTCGGCACGGTGGTGATCCAGGAGGACATCTGCAACGGCTGCGGCTACTGCGTGCCGGCCTGCCCGTTCGGCGTGATCGACCGCAGGGAGGACGACGGGCGGGCCTGGAAGTGCACGATGTGCTACGACCGGCAGCGCGGGGGCCTCGAACCGGCGTGCGCCAAGGCGTGCCCGACCGACTCGATCCAGTTCGGCCCGCTCGACGAGCTCCGGGAACGGGCCGCGGACCGGCTGGAGAGCCTGCACGCCGAAGGGCGCCCCGAGGCCAGGCTGTACGGCGAGAGCCCGGACGACGGCGTGGGCGGCGCGGGGGCGTTCTTCCTGCTGCTGGACGAACCGGAGGTGTACGGCCTGCCCCCTGACCCGGTGGTGACCACCCGCGACCTGCCGTCCATGTGGCGCTGGGCGGGGGCCGCGGCGCTGTCCGTGGCGGGTGTGGTGGCGGTCGCCTTCTCGGGAGGCTTCTCGGGAGGCTTCTCGGGAGGCTTCGCGGGATTCCGTGACGGAGGGCGGCGGTGACGCGGGAGCGGTCGATGGTGCCGGAGGCCGAGTTCCGCTCGTACTACGGGCGGCCGGTGATCAAGGCGCCGATATGGCACGAACCTCACATGCCAACCTATCTCTACCTGGGCGGCATGTCGGGGGGTTCGTCGATGATCGCCGTGGTGGCCGGGTTCGCCGGGCACCACCGGCTCGCGCGCGCGGCCCGGATCGCGGCGGCACTCGGGGCGGCCGCCGGCGCCGGCCTCCTCGCCGCCGAGCTGGGCAGGCCCGAACGCTTCCTCAACATGCTGCGGGTGTTCAAGCCGACCTCGCCGATGAGCGTGGGCTCCTGGATCCTTGCCGCCCAGGGAGGGCTGTCGGCGGTCGCCGCCGCCACCGAGCTGGCCGGGATCCTGCCCGTGGTGGGCGACGCGGCGGTCCTCGCCACGGGCGTGACCGGTCCGCTGACCGCCACCTACACCGCCGTCCTGGTCGCCGACACCGCCGTGCCGGCCTGGCACGACGCCTACAGGGAGCTGCCGTTCCTGTTCGCAGGGAGCGCGCTGGCCAGCGCCGGGGCGGTGGGCATGCTGGCGACGCCCCGCGCCGAGGCCGGTCCCGCCCGCGTGGTGGCGGTGCTCGGGGCCGCCATGGAGACCGTCTCCGGCGCGGTGATGGAGCGCAGGCTGGGGCCGGTCGGCGAGCCGTACCGGCTGGGGAGGGCGGGCCGCCTGATGCGCGCCGCCCGCGCGCTGACGGCCGGTGGCGGGCTGTTCGCCGCGGTCGCGGGGCGCAGCCGTACGCTCACCGCCCTGTCCGGCCTGGCCCTCACGGCCGGCGCCCTGTGCACCCGCTTCGGCATCCTGGCGGCGGGCAGGGCCTCGGCCGCCGATCCGAGGTACACGGTCGTACCGCAGCGGCAGCGCCTCGACGGAGAGCGGCCCGCCTGATCGGCCTTACCCGCCTGCGCGTAGGTTCTCCCTTGGAGGCGTGTGGGCGCCTGGTGGCCCCCGCGGTCTTCAAAACCGACGAGGCCGAGGTCATCGGCCTGGCGGGTTCGATTCCCGTCCGCCTCCGCTCTATTTTCGAAGGGTGGACCCACGAAGGCAGGTGCCACGCACCGACGCCGTGCTCGCCGACCCGCGCCTGGTCGCGGCGGGCGGGCGGCTGGGCCGGTCGGTCGTCAAGGACGCGGTGGCGCGGGCCCAGCAGCGGGCGCGGCTCGGCGAGATCACCGCCGAGGAGGTCGCGGACGAGGCCGTGGCGGCGCTCCCCCCACAGGCCGCGAGCCTGCGCGCGGTGATCAACGCGACCGGCGTGCTGATCCACACCAACCTCGGCCGGGCACCGCTGTCGCCCGCCGCGGTCGAGGCGATGGCGGCCGCCGCCGGAGCCGCCGACGTGGAGTTCGACCTGGAGACCGGCGTCCGGGCCCGCCGCGGGCGCGGCGCGCTGGACGCGCTCGCGCGCGCCGTGCCGGCCGCCGAGGACGTGCACGTCGTCAACAACAACGCCGCGGCGCTCGTCCTGGTGGCCACCGCGCTCGCCGCGGGCCGGGAGATCGTGATCAGCCGCGGCGAGCTGGTGGAGATCGGCGACGGGTTCCGCATCCCCGACCTGCTGGTCTCCACGGGGGCGCGGCTGCGCGAGGTCGGCACGACCAACCGCACCTCCTTCGGCGACTACGCGGCGGCCGTGGGACCGCAGACCGGATGCGTGCTCAAGGTGCACCCGTCGAACTTCCGGATCGAGGGTTTCACCGGCTGCGCCGAGGTGCCGGAGCTCACCGGGCTGGGTGTGCCCGTCGTGGCCGACATCGGCTCCGGCCTCCTCACCCGCGAGCCGCTGCTGCCCGCCGAGCCTGACGCGACCACCATGCTCGAGTCCGGGGCGGATCTCGTGACCGCCAGCGGCGACAAGCTGCTCGGCGGGCCGCAGGCGGGACTCCTTCTCGGCCGCCACGACCTGGTCGAACGATGCAGGCGGCATCCCCTCGCCCGCGCGCTGCGAGTCGGCAAGCTGACGCTGGCGGCGCTGGAGGCCACGCTCCGGGGTCCCGCCGTCCCCGTCCGCCAGGCGCTGCACGCCGATCCGGCGGCGCTCGCCGACCGGGCCGAGGCGCTCGCCGGCACGCTGGCGGGCGCCGGGGTCGACGCGCGAGCCGTACCGAGCGAGGCCGCCGTGGGAGGTGGGGGAGCGCCCGGGGTCACGCTGCCGAGCGCCGCGGTGAGCTTGCCCGAACGGCTCGCCGCTCCGCTGCGCACCGGCGATCCGCCGGTCGTCGGCCGCGTCCAGGGCGGGCGGCTGCTGCTCGACCTGCGCACCGTTCCCCGCGACAGGGACGGCGACGTGGCCCGCGCGATCCTCGAGGTGAGCGGCTGATGCACGTCGTCGCCACCGCCGGTCACGTCGATCACGGCAAGTCCACGCTGGTGCGGGCGCTCACCGGGATGGAGCCCGACCGGCTGGAGGAGGAGCGGCGGCGGGGGCTGACGATCGAGCTGGGCTACGCCTGGACGGCCCTGCCCTCGGGGCGGCGCCTCGCCTTCGTGGACGTTCCCGGCCACGAGCGGTTTCTCGGCACGATGCTGGCCGGGGTAGGTCCCGTGCCGGCCGTCCTGTTCGTGGTGGCCGCCGACGAGGGCTGGATGCCGCAGTCCGAGGAGCACCTGGTGGCGCTGGAGGCCCTCGGCGTACGGCACTGCCTGCTCGCGGTGACCCGCGCCGACCTCGCCGACCCGGGCCAGGCGATCGAGCAGGCGCGGACCCGCCTGGCCGCCGCGGGGCTGGAGGGCGCGGGCCCGGATGCGGGCGGATCGGGCCTGGATGCGGGCAGGTCGGGCGGGTCGGGCGGCGTCGAGGCGGTCGGGGTGAGCGGGCGCACCGGTCAGGGACTCGGCGAGCTGCGGGAGGCACTGGACCGGCTGGTCGCCCGGCTTCCCTCGCCCGATCCGCGGGCACCGGTCCGGCTGTGGATCGACAGGGTGTTCACCGTGACCGGCAGCGGCACGGTCGTGACCGGCACCCTGCCCGAGGGCACGATCTCGGTGGGCGACGACCTGGCGCTCGGTGGCGAAGCGGTACGGGTGCGGGCGCTGGAGTCCCTCAAGGAGCCACTGGCCGCGGTGACGGGCGTCGCCAGGGTGGCGGTGAACCTGCGGGGCCGCGGACTTCCCGAGCGAGGCCTGGCCCTGGTCACCCCCGGCCGATGGACGTTCACGGACCTGGTGGACGTCCGGATCTCACCGGTCGGAGCGCTCCGGGATCCCGGCCGCGGTCCGGGCGGCGGCGACGAGGGGCGGCGCCTGCCCAGGCGGCTGATCGCGCACATCGGGTCGGCGGCGGTGGCGTGCGAGGTACGGCCGCTCGGCGGCCGTGTCGCGCGGCTGCGCCTGGCCGGCCCGCTCCCGCTCCACCTCGCAGATGTGCTGCTGCTGCGCGACCCCGGCCGCGACCGGACCGAGGTGCGGGTGCTGGCCGCGGCGAGCGTGCTCGACGTGCGCCCGCCGGCGCTCGGCCGCCGGGGCGCGGCGCGGGCGCACGCCGCACGGCTCGAGTCGGCCACGCCGGACGCGGCCTCCGCCCTGCGCACCCACCGGCTGCTGCGCGCCGCCGACCTGACCGCCATGGTCCGGACGCCCGGCGGGCAGCCGGTCTGCGGCGACTGGTACGCCGACCCCGATCATTGGGAGGAGCTGGCCGGGCGGCTGACCGGGGTGGCCCGGCGGTACGCGGCCGAGCACCCGCTCGATCCCGGCATGCCGCTCGAAGCGGCCCGGCACGAGCTCGCCCTGCCCGACCGGCGGCTGGTCGCCGCGCTGGTACGGCCGCCGCTCACACTCGGCGAGGGCCGGATCCTCACCCGGCCTCCCGGGCTGCCCGCACAGGTGGCCAGGGCGGTCGAGCGGCTGACGGCCGAGCTGTCCGCGCATCCCTTCCAGGCGCTGGAGGCCCGGCGCCTGACCCAGCTGGGGCTCGGGATCCGGGAGCTGGCGGCGGCTGTACGGGCGGGACGCCTGCTACGCGTGGCCGAAGGCGTCGTGCTGCTGCCCGGCGCGGACGCCAGGGCGGCGGAGCTGCTGAGACGGCTGCCGCAGCCCTTCACGGTCAGCCAGGCCCGGCGCGCCCTCGACACCACCCGAAGGGTCGCGGTGCCGCTGCTGGAACACCTCGATCGGAGCGGGGTCACCGAACGGGTGGACGATGTCCACCGCCGCTGCCGTTGACCCCATGAACGACACCGTGGGACGCGCTGGCCGAGACGCCGCGCCGGGGAGCGGCGGCCGTGGGGCGGCCCCCGCCTTCGCCGGGGCAGGACAGGGAGAAGTTCAGCGCCTCCTGGAAGTTCGGCAGCTCGCGCCGGAGCCTGGCCGGCCACTCGATCTCCTGCTCGCCGCACCAGCGGTCGGCGGCCTCGGCGGCCATCCGCTGGTAGTGGTCGCGGTGGCGGCGGCGCAGCGGCGACTCCATGCCGGCCTCGGTGAGCCGCTGCCTGCCGTACTGGCGCAGCGTCTCGAGCAGCCGGTAGCGGGTGCGGCGGCCGTGGGCGCGCGCCAGCAGCTCGCAGTTGTCCAGCAGCAGCAGCCGCTTGCCGCGCAGGAACCCGGCCAGCACGTCGGCCGGACGCCGCGCCGACTGGTCTCGCACGCCGAGCGCCTGCGCCACCAGCCGTTACCCCGCACGTCATCGCCCCTCCTCGCACGTCCCGGAAACAACGGGGCCACCGGCGCCGACGATCTGGCGGCACTCCTGGAGCACCTCGACCTGGACGACGTCATCCTGGTCGGGCACTCGGCGGGCGGCGCCGAGGTCGCCCGCTACCTGGCCCGACACGGGGAGGACCGCATCGCCGGTGCCGCCTTCGTCTCCGCCGTCCTGCCCTACCTCAAGCTGACCGACGACAACCCCGAAGGTGTGCCGGAGGCGGCTCTGCATGCCACTCTCCAAGCCTTCCGGGCCGACCGGCCCAAGTGGTTCGCCCGGCAGGCGCAGGCCTGGTTCGCCACCCACCTCGACGAGGTGTCGCCGGCCATGATCGAGCACACCGTCGCCCAGTGCCTGTCGGCCTCCCCGTGGGCGACGGCCAAGCTCTTCGAGGCGATGTTCCACGAGACTCGCCGCCGGCCTCAAGAAGCGGAGCCGGCCGCTGCCCCGCCCATGAGGCGCTCGGCGAAGGCGGACATCTGATCGCGCTGCTCGTCCGGTTCGGTGGCGCCGGAGCTGACGACGATACGGGTCACGCCCTGTTCGGCGAGGGCCGCGACCTGCTCTTCGGAGATGTCCATCGACGCGGACCGGGTGTACTCCAGGGCCGCCGGATCGCGTCCCGCCTCCACGGCGGTCTTCCTGGCGAGGTCCAGCTGAACGGCCCGCTCGTCGGGGTGGAGCGCGCCGCCGGGGAAGAACCCGTCGCCGCGCAGCCCGGCGCGGCGGGCGGCCGCCCGGCTCGACCCGCCGACGTGGATGGGCAGGTGCGTGACCCCGTAAGGCTTCGGGAAGCTGCTCAGGTTCTCGAAGGCGAAGAACTCCCCGGCGAAGCTGACGCCTTCCTCGCCGCCCTCCCAGAGCAGCCGCAGCACGTCGATCGCCTCGTCGGCCCGGCGGCCGCGGGTGGCGTAGTCGACGCCCACCGCCTGGGCCTCGCCGGGCAGCGCCCCCAGCCCCACGGTCAGCAGCCGCATCCGCCCCTTCGACAGCACGTCGATGGTGGCCAGGCGTTTGGCGAGGGTCACCGGGTGGTGGTACGGCAGCAGCAGCACGCCCGTGCCGAGCAGGATCCGGCTGGTGTGCGCGGCGGCGAAGCCCAGGCAGTCGAGCGGGTCACCGTACGGCAGCGACGGCGGCATGGCGAAGGATCCGATGGTCGCACCGGGGTACAGCACGATGTGCTCCGGAACGTACAGGGACTCGAAGCCGCATTCCTCGGCGTGCCGGGCGTAGGCGGCGAGCTTGTCTGGGTCGACCCCGTGATACGGCGTGCTGTAACTGATCCCGAACTTCATGGCGGCCACACTAGAACGTTGACACCAGCGTCAAGGCAAAACCCGTGAGGCCCCACACCCGCCGGCAGGAAAGCCGGACCCGGGCTCGCCGGCGCTCGACGACCAGCTCGACGAACACCCCCTCTCCAGCCGCTCGACGGTGGCGCCTGGAGGCCGGGCCGACGGCGTTGTCGTCGTGGCGTGCGGGGTCGGCTGGTGAGGGCTTCCGGAATCGGGACCTCGTGGACCAGGACATTGATATAAGAGTCTGGTGATCACCAACCCGCGCCCGTTAAGGCCGTCCGATCCCCTTCACGTGGCGTCGTACCGGCTCGTGGGTCTGCTGGGTGAGGGCGGGCAGGGAGCGGTCTACCTGGGCGTCGCTCCCGACGGCGGTCAGGTGGCGGTCAAGGTACTGCACGCCCGCCTCGTCCAGGACGCCGAAAGCCGCCGCCGGTTCGTCCGGGAGGTGAACACGGCGCGCAGGGTGGGACCGTTCGGTACGGCACGCGTCGTGGACGTCGACATCGAGGGAGATCAGCCGTACATCGTCAGCGAGTACATCTCCGGTGAGTCCTTGCAGCAGCTGATCAGCCGAGAGGGGCCTCGCGACGCGGGCGGGATGCGCCGCCTGATGCTGGCGACCGCGGCCGCGCTGCAGGCCATTCACGAGTCCGGCATCGTGCATCGTGACTTCAAGCCGAGCAACGTGCTGCTGGCGCTGGACGGCCCCCGGGTCATCGACTTCGGTATCGCCCGGGCGCTCGAGGGCACGACCATGCTCTCGAGCGCGATCGTCGGCACCCCTCCGTACATGTCTCCCGAACAGCTCGCGGGAAAGGACGTCGAGCCGAGCTCCGACGTGTTCTCCTGGGCCGTCACGATGGTGTTCGCGGCCACCGGCCGACCGGCCTTCGGCCAGGACAGCATTCCCGCGGTGTTCAACCGCATCCTCAACCGGCAACCCGATCTGGACGGCGTTCCGGACGAGCTGAAGGGCCTGCTCTCGGCGTGCCTGGCCAAAGACCCGCAGCAGCGCCCGAGCGCCGGCCAACTGCTGCAGCGCATCCTGGGCCATCACGAGCCGACGCTCGCCCTTCCGGCGCCGCCCTCCGCTGACCGGCCGTTCGGCCTGGCCTTCGTCGCCCAGCTCGTCGTGATGCTGGCCACTCCCGTGATCGGCTTCGCCGTCCATTACGGCTACGGCGCGGACCCGGACGGCGGCCTGTCGCCGATCCCCTTCCCGTGGGTGGACGACGGGATTCCGTTCTGGCCCGGCATGATCGCATGGATCGTCATCGGGAGCCTGATCACGCTGGCGCTGCGGTTCGCGGCGAAACGGAGCTGACACGTGGACGTCGAAGGTCTCATCATCGCCCTGTTCGCGCTGGCCGGACTCGCCGGTTCGGCCTGGCTCTTCATCGTCAAGAGGAGACGCTTCCTCTCCGAGCATCGCCTCCTGGTGGCTGTCACCGTCCTGCCGTTGCAACCGATCCTGATCACCGGGCTGGCGGTGTTGTTGATCACGCAATGGGGTCGGCTCGAGCTCAGCGGGGTGATGCTCGGCGTCCTCGCCTATGTCAACGGGCTCGTCGCCTTCGCCCTGGTCGTGGCGGTGCAGGACCTGCGACAGGCGCGACGCCGACGCGGAGTCGACCACGTCTCTTCCCCGCACCCCACCGATGGCGGGACCGGGGGGTTCCGGGGCTGACGTCGGCGGCCCCGGGCGACCGCCCGATCAGCACGATCGGGCGGTCGCCGCCGCTGGAAGGACACCTTCACGTAGCGCCGGGGTGAGGTCAGCGCAGGCGGGCCTCGATGGCCTCGATGATCCGCGGCCGCAGTTCCGCGGCGCGGATGACGGCGTCGACGGAACCCACCTCGACCGCCCGCTGGATGTTGTGCACGCGGTCGAACTCCGCGGCCACCTCGCCGAGCTTCTCCGCGCGGACCGACGAGCGGAGCTCGTCCAGCTCCGCGGTCAACGCGGCCCGGTCGGCGCCGGCGGTGGCCGCGACGCGGGCCTCCAGGTCCCGCACGCGCGGGTCGGCCGCGGTGCGGGCGTCGACCTCGCCGGAGAACACCACCGCGGCGGCGGGCGCGCCGCCGAGCACCGAGGCGAACGAGCCTTCCAGCGCGAGCACGGTCATGTTCGGGTTCAGCGCCTTCGAGAAGACCACGAACGCGCCGCCGTGGTACCGCGAGATCACGCAGAACACGATGGGCCCGCGGAAGTTCACGATCGCGCGGCCGATCTCGGCGCCGTACTCCAGCTGCAGCTTCCGCATCGACTCCGGCGAGCCGTCGAAGCCCGACAGGTTCGCCAGCACCACCAGCGGCCGGTTGCCGCTGGCCGCGTTGATCGCCCGCGCGGCCTTCTTCGACGACCGCGGGAACAGGGTGCCCGCGGTGTAGGTGTCCGGGCCGTCGGTGGGAGGGAAACCGCGCCGCGGTATCGCCCGCGACTCGATGCCGAGCAGGCACACCGGCATGCCGCCGAGATGGACGTCCTGCACCACCGCGGTCTCCGCGTCGGCCATGCCCGCCCAGCGTTCGAGCACCGGGTGGTCCTGGTCGGACAGCGCCCGCATCACGGTTCGGATGTCGAACGGCTTCTTGCGGTCCGGGTTGGCCTCGGCGGAGAAGATCTGACCGACCGAGGTGAAGTCACTGCCCGCCACAGCGTGCGGGAAGTCGGAGACGTCGCGGTCGACGGGGTCGGTCGTCGTCGCCCGCCGCGGCGCCTGCTCGCCAGGCGCGACGTAGGTGTGGTCGTAGTGCGACATCAGCACGTCGCGCGCGGCGGTCAGGTTCGGCGCCCAGTACTGCGCCTGCCCGTTCGGGCCCATCACCCGGTCGTAGCCGCCGATGCCGAAGTTGTCCTCGGCCGAGACGCCACCGGAGAAGTCGAGCGACTGCTTGCCGGTGAGCACCATCGCCGAGTCCGGCGTCATCACCAGGATGCCCTTGGTGTGCATGAGCATCGTCGCCTCGGCGTTCCAATACGGCTGCGCGCCGACGTTGATGCCCGCGACCACGATGTTGATCTCGCCGCCGTCCTGGGTGAACTCGACGATCCGCTTGAGCGCTGCGGCCACCCAGTCCATGTTCTCGGTGCCCGACGCCATGGAGATGCGCGCACCGGACGACAGCGCGTACCACTCCAGCGGCACCCGCATCCGCTCGGCCAGGTCCAGCGCGGCGATCACGCGGCGGCACTCCGGCTCCGACAGCGCGCCGAGCGACTTCGTCGGGTCGCCGAGCAGCACGACCCTGGTGAGGCCCTCGGGGTGCCGCGCGGTCGGCGTGGAGACCACGCCGGCCACGATCGCCGCGCTGTTGCGCCCCTTCGGCCGGTCGACCGGCACCAGCGCGTGGGCGTCGTCGAGGTCGTGTTCGACGAAGTCGCCGAGCAGGCCGGTCAGCTCGTACGGGTAGACCGTGTTGCGGCTGCTCGCGCGCAGGACCTTCTGCCGGTAGTCGTCGAGCGGCTCGATGGGCTCGTCCGACGGCTCGCCGATGGTCAGCTCGGTGCCGCCGGTGGCGTCGAGGGAGATGCGCACGGCGATCTTGGTCAGCTCGCCGGTCTCCTGGTCGCGCTGCCGTCCGATGAACAGGGTCTCCTCCAGCCCTGCGCCCACGGTCGTCGGCAGGACGCGCCGGGCGATCATCTCCAGCTCCGCGCGGGTGATGTTGCTGGGCGGCCAGACGTAGATCACGATCCGGTTGGTGTTGAGGCGCTTGTTCGACGGCCGCCGCGACTGGGCGCGGCGGATCGAGTCGACGCAGGCGGCGATGGTGTCCTCGGCCGTCGGCAGCGCGACCAGCCTGCCGTCGTGCTCGCGCAGCTCGGTCAGGTCACGCACCTGTGCGAACGCGACGAGGCGCTCGTCAGAACGGTTCTCCCGCGCCACGCACTGGAAGAGGTAGACCTCCTCGTCAGACGACGGCAGCCGGGTGAGGTCGAACTTGCCCAGCCGCTCCATCTGCATCCGCTGCGCGATGTACGGATGCAGACCGCGGATCAGCCGCTCCTCGGTCATGCCGGTGGCCGACGGGCGGAAGGTGAAGTGGTGGTGCATCACCGCGCCGCGGCTGCCCGCGACGGTGGCGGTGAGCCTGCGGACCTGGCTCGGCATCGGGTGCGCGCTGATCACCTCGTGCAGCGCGGCCGCCATCGCGTCGGAGTCCTCGGGCTGCTCCTCCCACGCGAGATAGATGTCGGCGTCGATGGCGTCCTCGCCGCTCGCGAGCTCGGCGAGCCCGCGCAGCGCGCTGCCCAGCGCTTCGAAGCTCACCGCGGCGGATGCCACACATGAGCCCGCGCGCTCGGCGACCACGAACGTGCAGCCCGCGCCCGCGCTGGTGCGGACACCGGTGAGAGCCTTGTTGCCGTAGTAGCGCCGGGTCAGCACCTCCAGCATGATCGTGTTGTCCAGGTCGGCGCGGATGAGCCGCTGGCCGAGCAGCCGCACCAGCGGCTCGGTGCTGCGCACCATCTCGGCGATGCGCTCGGCGCGGTCCGGGGCGTCCGGGTGCGCGTCCAGGTGGCGCAGGTGCTTGCGGACACTGGCGTAGACGCGGGCGCGGTTGCGGCGCAGCAGCGGCTGGCCGAACCAGGCGAACACCACGCCGCGCGCGAGGTCGGCGACCACGGGGAAGCGGACCTGCGTCGCGGCCACCAGCCGTTCCAGCGCGAGGCCGGCGGGCTCGCGCAGCGTCTCGTCCGGCGGCGCCTCCCGCAGCCAGGCGCGCAGCAACGTCGCGACGGCCGTGGCGTCGGCGGACGCGCGTTGCAGGGCGAGGAAGATCCGGAACACCGCGGCTTCGAGCTCGGGGGACGGCTCCAGCCCGGTGACACCGTAGTGCCCGAGCGCCTTGGCGAGCTTGTCCTGGAACGCCTGCGGCAGCCCGGCCCGCTCGACGTCGAGGCTCTGCAGGTAGGTGTGGAAGTACTCGCGGGCGCTGCGCACGTGGCCGTCGCCGCCGCCGTCCTCGCTCGCCGGCCGGTTACGGCTCAGCTCGGCGAGGTCGGCGAACACCTCGATCAGCTCGAGCTCCTCGGTCAGCGGCCGGTGGCCGTCCTCGCCGGCGGCCCGCCGCGCGGCGAGGTAGTCGTCGAGCACCCGGCTTTCGTCGTGCGGGTCGACGTCGAAGCCGAGCAGCAGGCTGCGCAGGTCCTCCTGGCCACGCGTGGTGCGCTCCCGCACCGGGACCTCCGCCGGAGCCGCGGGCAGGTCCAGCTCGACGGACGCGGCGGCCGAGGAGTGCTCGACCGCGGTGTCGGCGAGCGGCTCCAGCCGCAGCAGCGGTGCCCCCGTCTCCACCTTGCCGCCCACGGACACGACGCATTCCTTCAGCCGCGCCTTGAACGGCGCCCGCAGCACCGTCTCCATCTTCATGCTCTCGAGCACCATCACCGGCTCGCCCGCCTCGACCTCGGCGCCGACCTCCAGCGGCGTGGCCACGACCAGCGCGGGCGCCGGCGAGCGGACGACGCCGCCCTCGTCGCGGCTGACCCGGTGCGTCACGCCGTCCACCTCGATCACATGGATCGGCCCGTGCGTGCCGGTGAGCAGGCGGTACCGGGCGCCGTTGACGACGATCTGCCCGGTGTGCCGGTCGAAGCGGTCGAGCTCGACGTCGGCGGTACGGACGTCGTCACCCGCGTGGACGCCGACGCGGAAGCGATGCGCGCCGACCCGCGCGACCCGCACGCGGTAGCCGACGCCACGCAGCTTGAGGTCCAGCGGCCGGCCGCTCTCGTGCTGCACCTGCGGGCGTCCGCCGAACGCCGTCGACAGCAGCCGCTGCCGCTCGACGCGTTCCTCCTCCTCGTACGCCTCGATGGCGGCGGCCGCCAGCGCGACGCCGGAGTGGCGGTGCGAGACGAGCCTGCCCTCGCCGCGGACACGGTCGATCCAGCCGGTGTCCGCGCTGGCGTCGATCACCTCGGGCTGGTCGAGCAGGTCGAGCACGAAGCTCTTGTTCGTCGCGCCACCCTCGATGATCACCGAGGTCTGCGCCATCGCGCGGCGCAGCCGGCCGAGCGCCTCGTCGCGATCGCGGCCGTAGGCGATGATCTTCGCGATCATCGAGTCGAAGTCGGCGGGGATGGTGTCGCCCTCGCTGACGCCGGTGTCCACGCGGATACCGGGCCCGGCGGGCAGGTCCATCCGCGCGATGCGGCCCGGAGAGGGCGCGAAGTCGCGGTCGGGGTCTTCGGCGTTCAGCCGAGCCTCGATGGCGTGGCCGCGTTCCACCGGCGGGTCGCCTTCGAGCCTGCCGCCTGAGGCCACCCGCAGCTGCGCCTTGACCAGGTCGAAGCCCGTGGTGCACTCGGTGATCGGGTGCTCGACCTGCAGGCGGGTGTTGACCTCGAGGAAGGCGAAGAGCTTGTCACCGGGGTGGTAGAGGAACTCGACGGTCGCCGCGCCGCTGTAGCCGACCGCGACGGCCAGTCGTTCGGCCGACCTCTTGAGCTCGGCCGCCTGCGCGGGGCTGAGCACCGGCGACGCCGACTCCTCGATGACCTTCTGGTTGCGCCGCTGCACCGAGCAGTCGCGCACGCCGAGCGCCCACGCGGTTCCCTGGCCGTCGGCGATCACCTGGACCTCGACGTGCCGGGCGCCGGTGACCAGCCGCTCAAGGAACACGATGCCGCTGCCGAACGCCCGCGCGGCCTCCTGGCTGGTGCGCTCGTAGGCGTCGGCGAGCTCGGCGTCGCTCGTGATCACGCGGATGCCGCGCCCGCCGCCCCCCGCGGTCGCCTTCAGCATCAGCGGATAGCCGATCTCGGCCGCCGCCGCCAAGGCGGCGTCCAGGGTCTCGACCGGCCCCCGGCTCCACGGCGCGACCGGCACGCCGACCTCCTCGGCGATCAGCTTCGCGCCGATCTTGTCGCCGAGCTTGCGCATCGCCTCCGCGCTCGGCCCGACGAACGTGACCCCGATCTCGTCGCACAGCTCCGCGAACGCCGGGTCCTCCGCGACGAAGCCCCAGCCGACCCACGCTGCGTCGGCCCCGGTCTCCACCAGCGCCCGCTCCAGCACCTTCAGGTCGAGATACGGGCGCGCGGACGCGGGTCCGAGGTCGTAGGCGATGTCGGCCTCGCGCACGAACGTGGCGGTGCGGTCGACGTCGGTGTGCAGGGCGACGGTCTCGATCCGAGTCCCGGTCTCCGCGGCGATGTCCCGTACGGCGTGGATGAGCCGCATGGCGGCCTCACCACGGTTGACGATGGCGACACGACTGAACACCCGACCGAGCCCTCCTGTAGACCAACGATGTGCGCGCCGCGACACACGGCGCCCCCCGGCATTGTTCACCCTTCCGTCTACCGGGCCGGCCGCGCTATGTCGCAGACAGCGCACGCTACCCGGCCCGAGTTGTGGGAAAGCCACCAAAACCGTCGGCCGCTCCGGCCCGACCAGGGCATGTGCGAGGGGAGTGGGCGACTCCCGTCCGTCAAGGCGCCGTCACGCCTCGCGGTCGCGACCGCCGGGCTGAGCCGGGGTGGACGAGTCACCTGACCGCGGCACGCCGGCCCACCGGCCCACCGGCTCCACCGGCCCTACTGGCTACCCGGTCACCGGCTCCCGAGCTTCCGCAGTGCCTGCTCCGACGCCGAGCCCGGCTCGGCGGCGAACAGGTCCAGCCCGCAGCACGACGGCTCGTCGGGCAGCGCGATGAGCTCGCCGTGAAGGGTCAGTTCGCCCACGACCGGGTGGTGCAGCACGTACGTCCGGGACCGGACCTGCGCGACCGGGTGCTCGGCCCACATCCGCGCGAATTCCGGGCTCAGCCCCAGCATGTGGTCGATGTGCGCCGTGAGCCCGGAGTCCCCGCGATAGCGCCCGAGCAGCACGCGAAGATGCGCCACCTGGTCGCGCGCCGCCCGCTCCCAACCGGCGCGGTGCAGCTCGCGCCCGGAGGGTTCGGTGAACAGCAGGTGCGAGAGCGTGCGGCGGTCCTCAGGCAGCGCGGGGAAGTCCCCGAACACCGCCACGGCGAGCTCGTTCCAGCCGACG
Organism: Nonomuraea sp. NPDC003754; assembly: GCF_053605785.1. Taxonomy (NCBI): domain Bacteria; kingdom Bacillati; phylum Actinomycetota; class Actinomycetes; order Streptosporangiales; family Streptosporangiaceae; genus Nonomuraea; species Nonomuraea sp. NPDC003754. The sequence goes on along the minus strand of NZ_JBSGJX010000033.1, from coordinate 79,349 downwards.
ATCTGGGTGTGCCTGCCGACCACCAGCGCCGGCGTCATCACGAACGACTCCAGCAGGTAGCGCAACCCCGCGGGCAGAACCGGCGACTCGGTGGCCGTACACGCCAGGGGACGCCGCGCGATCCGGTGCAGGTAAGCCAGCTCGTCGGTGTCCAGGCGCAGCGCCGCACCGACGGCGTCCACGACCTCGTCCGAGACGCTGTCGCCCTTGCCCTGCTCCAGACGCGTGTAGTGGGCGATGCTCACACCCGCGAGCCGGGCCAGCTCCTCACGCCGCAGGCCCGCGACCCGGCGCGCTCCGCCGTAGTCGTGCAGCCCGACGTCCGCCGGACGCAGACGGGCACGGCGTGATTTGAGGAACTCGCTCAGCTCGGTCCGGTCGTCCACGCGACAACCCTACGTGTGAGCGTGCGGTGGGTGATCACGCCGTGAGTACGCAGGACACGGGCCTGGTCGGGTGGTCACGCCGGCTCCAGGCTGTCAGGCGAGCCCGCCACACGCGAGCGGACCGGCCTCGCCGCGCTCGCTCGCCGGCGGCTCCTCTATCGACATCCACCGAACGAACGGAGCGGAGCCGTGTCCCGAACACTCGGACTCATCGGCAGCGGAATGATCGGTTCTTCTGTTGCCCGCCTGGCCGTCGCGGCCGGCCTTGAGGTCGTCCTCAGCAATTCGCGAGGGCCCGAGACACTCGCTGATCTTGTCGCCGAGCTGGGCGAGCACGCCCGGGCGGCCACACCGGCAGAAGCCGCGCGCGCCGCCGACCTGGTGGTGGCGGCCATCCCGTTGCAGGCCTACGAACAGCTCCCCGCCGAAGCCCTGGCCGGCAAGACGGTGCTGGACACGGCGAACTACTACCCCGAGCGGGACGGCCACCTGGCCGAACTTGACGCGGGCGACCTGACCTCCAGCGCCCTGATGCAGCGCCACCTCGCGGGCTCCCAGGTGGTCAAGGCGTTCAACAACATCACCCCGCACCAGCTGGTCACCCTCGCCCGGCCCGCGGGCGCGCCGGACCGCAGCGCCCTGCCCATCGCCGGTGACGACGCGGAGGCCAAGGAAGAGGCCGCCCGGCTGCTGGACGTCCTCGGCTATGACGCGGTGGACATCGGAACGCTTGCCGCCAGCTGGCGCAGTGAACCGAACACGCCGGTGTACATCCAGCCCTATCTCGGCGAGGTGCCCGCCATGAACGTCGAGGACTTCCTCCGCTGGACTCTCCAGACTCCCGGCGTCGTCGTTCCGGCGTCACAGGTCGGCAACCTGGCCGAGACCGCGGTTCGCCAAGCGGCGGGCGAGGCCAGGCTGCCGAGCGTCGACTGACTCCGCACCCCATCGAGGCGGCGCGTCGCCGGGGTGCGGTGATCTCCTCGGCGCGCCCTTCACCCTCCGGCCGCGCCATCCCGCACGGGCGAACTCAGCAGACAGCCGTCCGCTTCGCGGACTCCGCCGCGAGCAGGGCCGCACCGAGCTGGACGGCGACCAGCGTGCGGATCGGGATCGGGGTGGCCACCGCCTCGGCCTCGGCCTCGGTGAACCATTCGTCGAAGCGCGCGCCGAGACGGGCTCGCTCGGCCCGGATGGCGGGCGTGGCGTTGCCCGCGCCGAGCTCGGCGTCGAGCATGCGCAGACAGGTCCCGGCGTACCTCAGCCGCATGCTGTGCACGAGCTGCCGGTTGCCCACCACCTCGGCCACCGTGGCGGGCCGGTCGGTGCCGGGGAAGGTCTCCCATTCGCCGATGAAGTCGTCGTGGGCGGCGACGAAGTCCTCGAGGGCGTCGCGGAAGGGCGAGCGCACCCTCAGGTCGGCCCTGACGGCGGAATGGGACCGCGCCAGCTCGGCGATCAGGGCGCGCTGCCCGGCCAGGTTGGCCTGGATCGCCTCGCTGTAGGTCTGCTCGGTGGGGGTCTGGTCGGCGACGCGGGGGTCGGCCCAGTAGGGCAGTTCGGTCACCAGGTGTAGGGCGTCGAAGCGGTCGGCGTAGTCGACGCTTCCGCCGCCGATGCCGTAGGCCGCCGCGATGTGGGCGCCTCTCGGGGTCATGTAGGCGGCCGGGCCGATCGGGACGGCGCTCGGCACCTCGGGCGGGCCCATGTGCAGCGGCAGGCCCTGGGCGGTCGCGATCGCGGTCAGGCGGGCGGCGAGCGCGGGGTCGTCCTTGCTGAGGTAGTAGAACGCGCCCTGGAGTTCGCCGTTGTGCAGGGAGTAGACGAAGGCGGGCTTGACCTCGTCCATCAGCCGCATCAGCGCCTCGGTCTCAGGCAGGGTGCGGTCGAAGAAGTAGTCCTCGCCGGCCAGCGGGAAGGTCCATTCGACCTGGTCGGCTTCGGCGGGGCGGTAGAAGTGCTCGGCGTAGGCGCGGCGGTCGCTCGGCCGCGAGTACCAGCCCTCGTTGAGCCGGGCGCCGTCGGGGTCGGCGCACGGGACGAGGTGCCAGCGGTAGCCGAAGTCCTCGCGCAGCGAGGCGTCCTCGACGAGCTGGCGCAGCAGGCTGCTGACGGTGAGCGCGCCGATGGGCTCGTTGGGGTGGGGCCCGCCGATGATCACGGCGTCGTGAGGGCCGGAGCCGATGGTGGCCGCGCGCAGCGGCTCACCCAGCCGCGAGGTGCCGATGCGGCGCAGCCGTACCAGATCGGGGTGGGCGGCGGCCAGCTCGTCGAGCTCGGCATGCATCTGGTCCACGGTGGGGAACGCGGTGTAGTCGGGCACTCGGCTCATGTGGTGGGTGACGTCCATCTCCGACCTCCTGATAAACTGGATTATTCTAGTAAACCAGATTATCTTTACGGCATGCAGGAGATGTCATGCGGCTGACCAGAGCGGAAAGTAAAGCGGCCAACAAGCGCGCGCTGCTCGAGGCGGCGCGCGAGATCGTCGGCCGGGACGGCTCCAAGGCGAAGCTCGAGGACATCGCCGAGCTGGCCGGCCTGACCACCGGCGCGGTCTACTCACTGTTCGGCGGCAAGAACGACCTGATGGTCGCCATGGTCGACGACTACACCGGGCCGCTCGACCTGCGTTCGGTCGAGGCCGCCGCGCCCGGCATGCCGCTGGAGGAGATCGTGGCCGAGGTCGCCCGCGGGTTCCTGCGCATGTCGGCCGACCCCGAGGCCACCGGCAAGCTCCTGTTCGAGACGCGGGTGCTCGACCTCGTACTCAACGATCCGGCACTGCTCGGCAAGCTCAACGCCTCGACCAGGTCGATCGAGGCCGGGCTCGCCGCGCTGTTCACCGGCAGTGCGTACGGCGGGGCGCCCGTCACGGCCGAGCAGGCGGTGCGCCTGGCCCGCGCGCTCAAGGCTCTGCTGTCCGGGCTCGGGCTGGCCGCCGTGCTCGGCACCCACGACGGCTCCGAGGAGTTCTTCGTCGCCACCGCGCAGGCGCTGATCACGCATGAGGTGCTCGGCCCGGCCTGAACCACGGCCGAGGGTTCGGGGGGAACACGCGGCCACACATCACCCCACCCGAAAGGCACGACCATGCGCAGATCCGGCTTCGGCGTCATCGGTGCGCCGGTGTTGTTCATCGGCGTTCTCCAACTGTTGGAGATCATGCTCTCGCCCGCGCTCCCGCTCATCCAGCAAGACCTGTCGGCCCCGCCCGGCGCGCTCGCGTGGATCTTCACCGGCTCGCTGATCAGTTCGGCGATCAGCACCCCGATCGTCGGCCGCCTGGCCGACATGTACGACAAACGCCTGCTGCTGCTCGTCGTGATGGCGATCAGCAGTGCCGGAGTGCTCATCGCCGGCCTGGCGCCCAACGTCACCGTGCTGATCGTGGGCATGGCGGTGGAGGGCGTCTGGCTGGGCGTGCTGCCCCTGACCGTGGGGCTGTTCCGCGACACCCTCGAGCCCGAGCGGGGCGCCACCGGCAACGGCCTGGTCATCGGCGTGTCCGCCCTGGCCGGAACGCTCGGTCTCATCCTCGCCGGGCCGATCACCGCGGCGCTCGGCTACCGGTCGCTGTTCTTCCTGACTCTGGCCGGTGCGCTGGTGGCCGGGCTCTGGGCCTGGCGCGTGGTGCCCGCGACGTCCCGCGCGGCCTCCGGGCGGGTCGACTGGGCCGGCGGGCTGCTGCTCGCCGGCGGGCTCGCCGTGCTGATGCTGGGCCTGACCGCCGCCTCCAGCTGGGGCTGGACGGCTCCCGCCACCCTTGCCCTGTTCGCGGCCGCGGCGCTGACGCTGGGCCTGTGGGCGGTCGTCGAGCTGCGCACCCGAGACCCGCTCGTGGACCTGCGGCTGCTGGCCGGGCGCTCTCCCGCCGGAGTGACCGCGATGGGGTTCGTGTTCGGCTTCGCCTCCTTCGGGCTCGTGGTCGCCCTGCCGATGATGCTGTCGCTGCCCGTCGAGACCGGGTACGGCCTGGGCGCCGACACGCTGTGGATCGGGATCTACATGGTCCCGCTGGGCGTCGCGGGCACCCTGATCGCGCCGCTGGTCGGGCCGATGACCAGGCTGCTCGGGCGGCGCACCGTGCTGGTGCTCGGCAGCGCGCTCGTCTCGGCCGGCACCGCCGTGCTGGCCTTCTGGCACTCCTCCCCGTGGCAGATCGTGGCCGGGGTGACGATCACGGGACTGGGCCTGTCCATCGGCCTCACCGCCGGGCTCAACGCCGTGGCCGCCGACGTGCCCGCCGACCGCGCGGCCGGCGTCAGCGGCGTGGTCTTCTTCGTCAAGAGCATCGGCGGCACCTTCGGAGCGATGCTCGGCGGCATGGTGCTGGCGGCCGGCACGGTGGCGGGAGTGCCCACCGAGAGCAGCTTCGTCGAGACCTTCCTGCTGTCGGCGGTGCTCGCCCTGCTTGCCGTCGGCGCCGCCCTGGTGATCCCCGCCGTTGGACAGCAGGCCCAAGGCGGGGGCGAAGCTTCGGCCCCGACGACAAAGCCCGCCGTTCACCCGAGTGAAAGCCTGTGACGATGGCAAAGGTTTACATCTCCATCGACATGGAGGGCGTGACGGGCATCGCCACCATGGACCAGGTGGTCCGCGGCGGTCACGGCTACCCCCGGTCGCAACGGCTCATGACCGCCGAGGCCAACGCCGCCATCGAGGGGGCGTTCGCGGCCGGGGCCGAGAGCGTCCTGGTCAACGACAGCCACGGCACCATGGACAACCTCCTGCACGACGAACTCGACCCGCGGGCCCGGCTGATCTTCGGCTCGCCCAAGCTGGACTGCATGGCCGAGGGCATCTCGGCCGAGCACGACGTGGCGATGTTCCTCGGCTACCACGCCGCCGCCGGTTCGCCCGGCGTGCTCGCGCACACCTTCTCCTCGCACTTCCTCGGGGTACGCCTCAACGGCAGGCCCGTCTCCGAGGCGGAGGTCAACGCGCTGCAGGCGGCCGCGGTCGGCGTCCCGGTGGGGTTGCTCACCGGTGACGACGTCATCTGCGGCGTCGCGGAGAAGGCGTTCCCCGGCGTGCGTACGGTCGCCGTCAAGGTCGCGCACGGGCACACCGCCGCGGACAGCCTCTCACCCGCCGAGGCCAGGCGGCAGATCCGGGAGGCGGCGGCGGAGGCCGTACGGGGGGCCGGGGAACTGGCGCCGCTCCAGCTGCCGGAGGTGCTCGAGCTCGAGATCGACATGCCCAGCGCGCCCGCGGCCGAGCTGGGGGCGCTGGTCCCGGGCGTGCGCCGGGTCGCCGACAAGACGCTGGCCGCCACCTTCGGCACGCCCACGGAGGTGCTGGGCTGCGTGACGGTCTGCTACCACCTCGCCGCCGACGCCATGATCAGCCGGATGGCCCTGTACGGCCGCCGCTAGCCCGGCCGCCGGTCCGCCGCCGGCGGGATGAGCCGCGCGGAGTGACAGGGGGTGACCTGCTCGCCCCCTGTCACCGGCACGCCGGACACCGCCCGCCACCCCGACGTGCTGGCCGCCCGGCGTCGGGAACGCGCCCGTATCCGCGGTGACGAACAACGACGTCGGGGCCGACCGTCCGCCCGAGCGGCCTGATCACTCAACCCGGTTGGTCACCGCACTGGCCGACACGATGAGTAATGCTATAGTCACATCCAGCTATGGAGGTGGTCATGGCCGTGCCGCGTCACGTGGCCTGTGTGATGGACGGGAACGGCCGTTGGGCCGCGCAGCGGTCGCTGCCGCGCACCGCGGGCCACGAGGCCGCCGAGGCCGCGGTGATGGACGTCATCGAGGCGGCGCGCTCCTCCGGGGTCACCTGGCTGAGCCTGTACGCCTTCTCCACGGAGAACTGGCGGCGGCCGTCCGGCGAGGTCGACATCCTCATGCGGCTCGTCCGACGGGCCATTCGCAAACACGCGCCGGTGCTGCACGCGCGGGGTGTCCGCTGCAGATTCCTCGGCATGAGCGATCCGCGCATCCCGGCACCGCTGGTCCAGGACATCACCGACCTGATGACGCTCACCCGCGACAACAAGCGCATGACGCTGACCGTCGCCTTCGACCACGGCGGGCGCCGCGACATCGTGGAGGCCGCGCGGTCGCTGATCCGTTCCGCGACGCCGGCCGACCAGGTCACCGAGGCCAGCTTCGCCGAGCACCTGCCGTACGCCGACACGCCCGACGTCGACCTGGTCATCCGCACCTCCGGCGAGCAGCGCATCTCCAACTTCATGCTCTGGCAGGTGGCCTACGCCGAGTGGGTCTTCCCCCAGGTGCTCTGGCCCGACTTCCGCGCGACCCACTTCTGGGAATGCCTTGGCGCCTACTTCCGGCGCCAGCGCCGGTTCGGCGACGTACGCCAGCCCACCCTCATGACAGGAGAGGACCCTCGATGAGCCAGACCACCCCGGAGGATAACGTCGACGTCTTCGGGCCCGACTCCATCCTGCGTCGCCTGGTCAAAGAGGCGCGCTGGGGTCTCGCGGTGACCAGGGCCACCCTGCTGGAAGCCGCCTACCCGCCGATCGGCGCGGCCCTGATGGAGAACTCCACGTTCCTGACGCACCCGTGGCGACGCCTGCGCAACACCACGATGAGCTCGCGGCGCATCCTCGACCCCGACCCGCGCGTACGCGACCGCGAAGCGGCCCGGCTCAACCGCCTCCACGCCCGCATGTCCGGCACCGACGCGCAGGGCCGCCCCTACGACGCGACCGACCCCGAGGCGCGCGCCTGGGTGGTGGCGACCCTGTTCGAGTCGACGGTGACGATGTGCCGGCTGAGTGGCGAGGCGCTCGACGCCGAGACGATGCGACGGCTCTACGACGAACACCGCACGTTCCTGGCCCTGATCGACGGCACCAGCGACCATCTCCCCGCGACGCTGCCGGAGTTCTGGTCCTACTACGACGACGTCATCGCCCACCGCCTGGAGAACAACGAGGCGGTGGGGGTCATCCTCTACCGGCTCTTCGCCAACGTGCCCGCACCTCCGGTGCTGCGCGGCCATCCCGCGGTGTGGACCGCGGGCCGGGCCGTGGCAAGCCCGGTGGTCACCGCGATCACCATCGCCTCGCTCCCCGAAGCCTTCAGCCGGCGCGTCGCCCTGCCCGATCTGCCGGGAGCCAGGACGCTCATGCAGGCCGCGTATCTGAGCGCCGCACTCGCCACGCGCTACCTGCCGGAAAGCTGGACGCGGGTGGAGTTCTTCATGGGTCTGCTGGACCCCTCCCACGAGGGCGCCGGCCCATGGGAGGCCGTACGCCGCCAGGCCGGCAAGGCCGCGGCCCTGGCACGTCTTCTCACCCCCGCCTCCGACGAGGACGACCAGGTGGTCCGATCGGCCGACCGGTTCTTCGCCGAGGTCCTCGACCAGACCGGCGACGGCTACCTGCGCTGGCCCGATCTGGCCGCCATGGCCAGAGAGATCGCCACGCGGCTCGACCTGGGCGAGCAGGAGGAGGAGCGGCTGTTCCAGGCGTACGCCGCCTGGTGGCGCGAGCTGCAGACCGCTCTCGACAGCGACGGCGACGGACGCGTCACCCGCCACGAATACGCCGCCGCGGCCGCCTGCCTGCCCGGCTCCGGGCTCATCAGGATCGCCGACGTGCTGTTCGACGCCACCGACGCCGACGACGACGAGAAGATCGACGCCGAGGAATACCGCAACCTGTTCCGTACGGCCTTCCACCGCGACCTGACCGACAGCGGCGGCAGCTACTCACGCAGCGCCTTCGTCAGGCACTTCGTCTCCTTCATGTCCGGGCAACAGCACTCGAACGCCTACACCTCGCTCCTTTCCCAGGGGTGACCGTACGGGGTCGGCCGGAACGACAGGTGGTTGACATGCCGCCCGACCTGCGCGAACAGCCCGGCGCCTGTGGGCCTGCACGTGTCCTGACCTGCCAGGGCGTTACGGCACCACGAGGTTGATGGCCACACCGACGGGGACGGACCAGACGGCACCGGCAAGGATGTAGCCCCACTGCCGGCGGCGTTCGGCCTTGATGGACTTCCTGGTCTCACCGAGCAGAATCTGCCGGATCTTCTCGGCTTGCTCGGCATCGGCTTCGAGTAGCCGCTGCTGCTCCTCGGCCTGCCGCACCGGCAGGTCGCGGGCCTCCTGCTGCGCCTGTACGTCGCGGCGCAGTTCGTCCATCACGGTGGCGGCTGTCGCCGGTGCCGCGGTCACCGGTGCCGCGCGCCGGCATGTCGGCGATTCCCCTTGTCTCCTCCCGCCTGGCGTGCGATGTGTTCGCCCAGCAGAGCAAGGGCTCGCCGCCGTGTTCGCGCATGCCTGCCGGCAGCCGGTCCCGCGCTCGGGGTTGTGGTGAATGGCAGGGCCGAGCCCCTCGGCCACGGCGCGCTGCGAGGTGGCGGAACCCACCGGTCGGCCGGATTGCCTGATGCAGGACTAACTTGGACAATTCATTATCTTGTGTGATTCGTGTTTATGGCGGTAGGTTGGGCGCTATGTCCGCATCCCAGACTCCGACCACCGCCGAGGAGCTGCGCGGTGCCGGCCTGCGGGTGACGGCCGCTCGCGTCGCGCTGCTCGAGACCGTCAGGAACGGTGACCACCTCGACGTCGAGGCCGTCGCCTCCGGGGTGCGCGAGCGCGTCGGCCACATCTCACTCCAAGCCGTGTACGAGGCCCTCCACGCGCTGACCGCGGCGGGGCTCGTGCGCCGCATCGAACCGCCCGGCAGCCCGGCCCTGTTCGAGGGACGCGTCGGGGACAACCATCACCATCTCGTGTGCCGGTCGTGCGGTGCCGTCGCCGACGTCGACTGCGCGGTCGGTCACGCCCCCTGCCTGACCGCCTCCCAGGACCACGGTTTCGCGATCGACGAGGCCGAGGTCATCTACTGGGGCCTGTGCCCCGACTGTTCCACCGCCCGCAGTGCCTCAGCACAGTGATCTGAATAGTCCGGAAGGATTCCCATGTCTGAGAACCACGACGCCATCGTCACAGACGCGAAGACCGAGGGTGAAGGTGGCTGCCCGGTCGCGCACGGGCGCGCCCCGCACCCGACTCAGGGTGGCGGGAACCGCCAGTGGTGGCCGGAGCGGCTCAACCTGAAGATCCTCGCCAAGAACCCCGCTGTGGCGAACCCCCTTGGCGACGGGTTCGACTACGCCGAGGCGTTCAAGAGCCTCGACCTTCCTGCCGTCAAGCGGGACATCGCGGAGGTGCTGACGACCTCGCAGGACTGGTGGCCGGCCGACTTCGGCCACTACGGCCCGTTCATCATCCGGATGGCCTGGCACAGCGCGGGCACCTACCGGATCAGCGACGGCCGTGGCGGCGCGGGGGCCGGCCAGCAGCGCTTCGCCCCGCTCAACAGCTGGCCGGACAACGGCAACCTCGACAAGGCCCGCCGCCTGCTGTGGCCGGTCAAGAAGAAGTACGGCAAGAAGCTCTCGTGGGCCGACCTCATGATCCTCGCCGGTAACGTCGCCCTGGAGACCATGGGCTTCGAGACCTTCGGCTTCGCCGGCGGTCGTGCCGACGTGTGGGAGCCCGACGAGGACGTCTACTGGGGTCCCGAGACCACCTGGCTCGGCGACCAGCGCTACAGCGGCGACCGCGAGCTGGAGAACCCGCTCGGCGCGGTCCAGATGGGCCTCATCTACGTCAACCCGGAGGGGCCGAACGGCAACCCGGACCCGCTCGCCGCGGCCCGCGACATCCGTGAGACCTTCCGCCGGATGGCGATGAACGACGAGGAGACGGTCGCCCTCATCGCGGGCGGTCACACCTTCGGCAAGACCCACGGCGCGGGCCCGTCGGACCACGTCGGCCCCGACCCCGAGGCCGCCCCGATCGAGGAGCAGGGCTTCGGCTGGAGGAGCACCTTCGGCACCGGCAAGGGTGGCGACACGATCACCAGCGGTCTCGAGGGCATCTGGACCAACACCCCGGTGACGTGGGACAACAGCTTCTTCGAGATCCTGTTCGGCTACGAGTGGGAGCTGTTCAAGAGCCCCGCCGGCGCCCACCAGTGGCGGCCGAAGGACGGCGCAGGGGCGGGTACGGTCCCCGACGCCCACGACCCGTCGAAGAGCCACGCCCCGACGATGCTCACGACCGACCTCTCGCTGCGCGTGGACCCGATCTACGAGCAGATCTCGCGACGCTTCCTGGAGAACCCGGACGAGTTCGCGGACGCCTTCGCTCGTGCGTGGTTCAAGCTGACCCACCGCGACATGGGCCCGGTCGCGCGCTACCTCGGCCCGGAGGTCCCGTCCGAGACGCTGCTGTGGCAGGACCCCCTTCCCGCGGTGACGCACGAGCTCGTCGACGCCGAGGACATCGCCGCTCTCAAGGGCCGGATCCTCGCCTCGGGCCTGTCGGTGCCGCAGCTGGTGTCCACCGCGTGGGCGTCGGCAGCGTCCTTCCGCGGCAGCGACAAGCGCGGCGGCGCCAACGGCGCGCGCGTCCGCCTCGAGCCGCAGAGCGGGTGGGAGGTCAACGACCCCGACCAGCTGGCGACGGTGCTGCGCACCCTGGAGGGCATCCAGCAGGACTTCAACGCCGCCCAGACCGGCGGCAAGCGGGTCTCTCTCGCCGACGTGATCGTGCTCGCCGGTGGCGCGGCCGTCGAGCAGGCCGCCAAGCAGGCCGGCTTCGACGTCGCGGTCCCCTTCACGCCGGGCCGCGTCGACGCCGCGCAGGAGCAGACCGACGTGGAGTCGTTCGCCGCGCTCGAGCCGACCGCCGACGGCTTCCGCAACTACCTCGAGAAGGGCAACCGGCTCCCGGCCGAGTACCTGCTGATCGACCGGGCGAACCTGCTGACCCTCAGCGCCCCGGAGATGACGGTCCTCGTCGGCGGCCTGCGCGTCCTGGGCGCGACCCACCAGCAGTCGCCGGTGGGTGTCCTCACCTCGACCCCCGGGTCGCTGACCAACGACTTCTTCGTCAACCTGCTCGACCTGGGCACGACGTGGAAGGCGACCTCCGAGGACGCGAACACCTTCGAGGCTCGCGACTCGGCCACGGGCGAGGTCAAGTGGACCGGCAGCCGTGTCGACCTGGTCTTCGGGTCGAACTCCGAGCTGCGGGCGCTCGCGGAGGTCTACGCGAGCGATGACGCGAAGGAGAAGTTCGTGAACGACTTCGTCGCGGCGTGGGACAAGGTGATGAACCTCGACCGGTTCGACCTGGTCTGATCGTGACGTCCAGGCCGGCCGGCGCCGGCCGGCCTGGACGCCTCGCGACACCGGGCCGGCGACGGCTGCCGGCGGCCCGACTGGTCAGCGGCCGGGACGGTAACGCTTGGCCGCCCTGGCGTGCGCCTCGTTCAGCAGCGTGTACGCCTGCCCGCCGGTCGCCTCGCCGGGGTTGAGGACGCAGATCCATCCCTGGACGGCGTACAGCGGGTGCGGGATGATCCGGTCGGTCACCGTGTAGTCGACGCCGGCGTGGTGGTCGGCGTGGGCCGCGGGCGGGTAGCCGATCAGCTCCTCGAAGGCGGCCCGGCCGACGGCGATGTTCAGCCGGAACACGCCGGGCCGGTCGAGGCCGGAGGCGCTGTCCCAGCCGGGGTAGTCCTTGACGACGACCGTCGCGTACGGCAGGCGTCCGTCGGTGGGCATCGTCCCCTCGGGGGCGTAGAAGAAGAAGGTGTCCCCCCATGCCGCCTCGGGGGTGCCGTTGTCCTCGCCGGCGGTGATGGCGACGGTGGCGGGCAGGCCGCTGACGAAGTCGATGATGTCGTTCTCGGTCACGCTCGGACGGGTCCTTTCGGAGTCGGGTTCCCTCCCTTCAAGTGTTTCATTGAACTCCTTCTTGGGACTTTTCGTGCTTTCTGCCGGGACTCCGGCCGGAAAACCCTCAACCGGCGCTGTCAGCCGAGCGCGCGGTCGAGGTTGAAGGCGGCGCTGATCAGCGCCAGATGGGTGAACGCCTGCGGGAAGTTGCCGAGCTGCTCGCCGGTGTGCCCGATCTGCTCGGCGAACAGGCCGACATGGTTGGCGTAGGTGAGCATCTTCTCGAAGGCCAGCCGGGCCTCGTCCAGACGTCCGGCGCGGGCGAGCGCCTCGACGTACCAGAACGAGCAGATCGAGAACGTGCCTTCCATGCCCTGCAGGCCGTCCGGGCTGGCCTGCGGGTCGTAGCGGTAGACCAGCGAGTCGGACACCAGATGGTTGCCGAGAGCGGTGAGGGTGGACATCCACTTCGGGTCGGTGGGCGCCGAGAACTTGGCCAGCGGCATCATCAGCACCGAGGCGTCGAGGACGTCGCCGTCGAGATACTGGGCGAAGGCCTCCAGGTCGCCCGACCAGCCGCGGCGCATGATCTGCCGGTAGATCGTGTCGCGGGTCCGCTGCCAGCGGGCCAGATCGGCGGGCAGCCCGCGGTGGTTGGCCAGGCGGATGGCGCGCTCGATGGCCACCCAGCACATCAGCCGCGAGTACAGGAAGTTCTTGCGGCCGCCGCGGGTCTCCCACACGCCCTCGTCGGGCTGGTCCCAGTTGTCGCACACCCAGTCGACCAGGGTGCCGACGTAGTCCCAGTCGTCGCTGGAGATTGGTTTGCCCCACTTGTCGTAGAGGTAGATGGCGTCGACGAGCGCGCCGTAGATGTCGAGCTGCAACTGGTCGACGGCGGCGTTCCCGACCCGGACCGGCCACGATCCCTGGTAGCCCTCGAAGTTGTCGAGCAGGCGTTCCGGCAGGTCGCCGCGCCCGTCGATGCCGTACATGATCTGCAAGGGACCGGGCGTGCCGGGCGTGCAGGTGCACACGCTGGTCGTCAGGAAGCGCATGAACGCCGCGGCCTCCCCGGTGAAGCCGAGCCTGAGCAGCGCGTAGACGCAGAACGCGGCGTCGCGCACCCACACGTAGCGGTAGTCCCAGTTGCGCTCGCCGCCGATCGACTCCGGCAGGCTGGTGGTCGGCGCGGCCACGATGCCGCCGGTCGGGGCGTACGTGAGCAGCTTCAGCACCAGCGCCGACCGGTGCACCATCTCGCGCCAGCGGCCGCGGTAGCGCGAGGTGGACAGCCAGCGCCGCCAGAAGGCGACGGTGGCGGTGAACTGCTCCTCGGCCTCGGTGGTCGCGCACGAGCGCGGCGCGACTCCGTCGCCGACCCGGTCGAGGGCGAAGACGGCGTGCTCACCCTCCTGGAGTTTGAACTCCGACCACACGTCCGTGCCGTCTGCTTCCATCGGCACGGTGGCGGTCAGCGCCAGCGACAGGGAAGGCGTCTCGAAGACGGCCTGGCTGTGCGCCAGGCGGAGGGTGTGCTGCTCGCTTCCGTAGCCGAACCGCGGCGCTATCCGCGCCCGGAAGGGGAGCGCGCCCCGCACGCAGGTCACCCGGCGGATGAGCCGGTGGCGGTCGTGCTCGAGCGCCTCGTCGGCGACGGGCATGAAGTCCTGGATCTCGCCGACGCCGTCATTGGCGTAGAAGCGGGTGATCAGGACGTTGGTGTCGGGGAAGTAGAACTGCTTGGTCCTGGCCGGCACGTCGGCGGCCAGTTCGAACGAGCCGCCCCGCTCGCTGTCGAGGAGCGAGGCGAACACGCTGGGGGAGTCGAACCGGGGACAGCAGTACCAGTCGATCGTGCCGTTCGTGCCGACCAGCGCGGTCGTGCGCAGGTCGCCGATCAGGCCGTGGTCGGCTATCGGCAGGTATCGGGAGTTCTCGCCGGGGATCGCAGTGGCCACCGGGGCCTCCTCGCGGTTTCGAGTGGTCCGACGGTCAAAGCCTAGGAAAGCGGGTCGCCGGGCCGGGTCTGCGTCACGTCAAGGACTCGGCAGGGTTTGGCCTCGCCGCGACCACCACCGCGACTTAGAGCGGGCGACGGCCGGGAAAGCCCAGTTCGGTGCGGTGGTACCAGGACAGCTCGCGTTCGCCCTCGATCCAGCACAACCGCACCGATCGCCCGTCCAGCACCGACGGGAAGTCCACCAGGATCGGCGCGATGCCCTTCACCTCGACCCCCTGCTGCGTCCAGCCGGTGAGGATCTCCTCGATACGGGCCTCGATGCCCTTCAGCTCGGCGAGCCCGCCCAGCGGCGAGGCGCCGTGCTGCTCGCGGTCGTGGGCGATCTCGGCCAGGTCGGCGCGGGCGGCGACCAGCTCTCGGGCCTCCTCGATGATCACGGGCAGCAGCGCGCGGGCCTCGTCGAGGGTGAAGGTCCTGTCCATGACGGCACGCTACCGGCTCGGGCCGGAGGCGCGGATCCGCGGCCCGCCCGTGTTGCCGTGGCGAGGGATCCACGGTAGCGTCGCGCTTCGAATGATCTCAACATCTGAATGTTCATGACATTTGAAAAGAGGGACTCCGTGACCCGGGGGATCGACTTCACCCGTCCTGAGCCGCTGCCCGACCCGGGCCTCCGGCAGGTGCCCGCGCTCCCGACGACCGTCTGACGCGCGATGGCCCACGCAGGAAGCCGGGACGCGGCGCTGAGGTGCGCGTTCTGCGGCAAGCCCCAGAAGCAGGTCAAGAAGCTCATCGCGGGTCCGGGCCGCATCTGCATCTGCGACGAGTGCGTCGAGGTGTGCACCGAGCTCGTCGACGACGACCTCGACCCCGCCGGCGCGCCGCCCAGGCCGCCGAAGCCGCGGGAGATCCACGCCTTCCTCGACCAGTACGTCATCGGGCAGGACCGGGCCAAGCGCACGCTAGCCGTGGCCGTGTACAACCACTACAAGCGTGTCAACACGCGATCACGCCAGGGCGGGCGCGACGAGCGGGTCGAGCTCGGTAAGTCCAACATCCTGCTGATCGGCCCCACGGGCTGCGGCAAGACCCATCTCGTCCATACGCTGGCCCGCATGCTCGACGTACCCTTCGCGACGGCCGACGCCACCGCGCTCACCGAGGCCGGGTACGTCGGGGAGGACGTCGAGACCATCCTGGCCAAGCTGCTCCACGCGGCCGGCAACGACGTGCGCAAGGCCGAGCGCGGCATCGTCTACATCGACGAGATCGACAAGATCACGCGCAGGAGCGAGCACGCGTCGCTCACCCGGGACGTCTCCGGCGAGGGTGTCCAGCAGGCACTGCTGAAGATCCTCGAAGGGACCGTCGTCAGTGTGCCCCCGCTGACCGGCCGCAAGCACCCGCAGGAGGAGTACGTCCGGATGGACACCACCGACGTGCTGTTCGTCGCCGGCGGCGCCTTCTCCGGGCTCGAACCGATCATCGACCAGCGGGCGGGGCGCGGGGCCGCCGGGTTCGGCGCCACGGTCCGCGGGGAGACGGAGCCCGACCCGTTCGCCGAGGTCATGCCGCAGGACCTGCGGCGGTTCGGGCTGATCCCCGAGTTCGTCGGCCGCCTGCCGGTCGTGGCCACCTTCCAGCCACTGGACGGGACGGCGGTGGCGCGGATCCTCACCGAGCCGCGCAACGCGCTGATCAGGCAGTACCAGCGGCTGTTCGAGATGGACGGCGTGGCGCTGGACTTCGCCGACGGCGCCGTCGAGGCGATCGCCGAGCTGGCGCTGCTGCGCCGTACCGGGGCCAGGGCGGCGCGCGCGATCCTCGAGGAGGTGCTGCTCGGCGTCATGTACGAGATCCCGGGCCGGGATGACGTGGCGCGCGTGGTGATCGGGCGCGACACGGTGCTCCGCAACGCCGGCCCGACCCTGGTGCCGCGCTCCGACGACGGGCGCAGCCACCGCCGGTCGGCCTAGCGGCGGCTATGCTCGCGCCGCGCACCATCGACGCCGCCGACGGTCGGGCCTGCGGGCTCGCGCCGCCGAGGTCACCGACGGTCGGCCTCTGGGCTCGCGCCGCGCACCATCGAGGTCGCCGACGGTCGGGCCTGCGGGCTCGCGCCGTGCCGCCGGGGTCGCCGACGGCCGGTCTAAGGGGTCGCGCCGCGGACCGCCCAGGCCCGGGCGGGCAGCGTGATCGACCCGTCGGCCGCCACCGGGAGCCGCTCGCGCAGCCGGTCCCGCAGGGCCGTCCGGTGCGCCTCGGACAGGGACGCGGCGTACGCCGGCGCCGGGCCCTGAGCGCCGAGGAACGGCCCCCAGTAGTCGTCGAAGTCCGCGAACACCGCGGCCACCTCGATCGGCTCGACCAGCACGTCGCTCAGCCCGGCGCCGGCCCACAACGCGCGCAACGGCTCCGGCCGGCAGAGCGGGAACCGGGTCCCTTCGTCCAGCGCCTCCGCGTCCGGATCGAGTTCGACGGCGGCCGCCCAGAAGGCCCGGAGGATCGCCATCCGGCCGGAGTAGTCCCAGACGTACGCCGCGACCGTCCCGCCCGGCGCGGTCACCCGGGCCAGCTCGGCCACGGCCGCCGGCGCGTCCGGCACGAAGTTCAGCACCAGCCCGCTGACCGCGACGTCGAACCGCCCGTCCTCGAACGGCAGCGCCCCCGCCTCGGCGGCCGCGAACCGGACCAGCGGATCGGTGACCAGCTCCCGCGCGTGCCTGACGAATCCGTGCGACGGATCGACCCCGACCACCTCGGCCGGCGCGGCGGCGCCCGGCACCGCGGCGGCCAGCGCGCCGGTGCCGCAGCCGACGTCCAGCCAGCGCCGGCCGGCCGGTACGGCGAGCCACGAGACGAACGCCGCGGCCACCATCCGGCTCCACCGGCCCATGTAGCGCTCGTACGCCTCGCCGACCTGCCAGATCCTCCTCCCGCCCATGGTGTGACGCTACGCCGGCGGGCCGGGCGCCGGCTCGCCGGGCGCCATGCCGCGGCCCTCCGTCCGTTGGCCGGGCGTCCCGCGCGGGTCGACCGGCCTGCGCGCCCAGGGCGCCGCGCCTGCGCGAGGGGTGTCGCGTCTACGCGCAGGGTGTCGCGTCTACGCGCTGAGGGCGTCGCCCAGGTGCCTGCGGGAGGTGACGCCGAGCTTCCTGAACACCTTGCGCAGGTGGTACTCCACCGTGCTCGCACTGATGAACAGCTCGGCGGCGATCTCCTGGTTGGTGGTGCCCCCCGCGGCGAGCCGGGCCACCCGCAGCTCCTGAGGTGTCAGGTCGTACCTGGCGCTGGGAGTGCGGACACGGGCCTGCTCCCCGGTGGCGGCCAGCTCCATCCGGGTCCGCTCGGCGAAGGCGGCGGCGCCCATGGCCACGAACCTCTCGTGGGCGGTCCGCAACTGCTCGCGAGCGTCGAGACGGCGGTTGCGCCGCCGGAGCCACTCGCCGTAGAGCAGGTGGGTGCGGGCCACCTCCGTGGCCAGCGGGGTCCGCTCCAGCAGTGCGAGCGCCTCCCGGTAGAGCCGCTCGTCGTCGGCCAGGAGAGCGCGGCTGCGGGCGAGCACGCCCAGCGCCCACGGGGTGCCGCTCGCCTCGGCGCGCTCGCTCAGTCGCGCCAGCGCCCGCTCGGCCACCGCGGTGTCGTTGTTGCGCACCGCCGCCTCGACCAGATCGGGCAGGACCCCGCCGCCGTAGTGCGGCGGATCGGCGGCGTAGCCGGCCTCCCCTGCGGCCTGGGCTTCGGCGTAGCGGCAGTGGCCGAGCTCCAGCAGCACCAGGGCGGCGCGGGCGAGCTGCACCTGGAGCCCGCCGGGCCGTTCGGCGTCGGGCCCGGCCTGGATCGCCACGGCGGCCAGCGTGCGTTCCCTGTCACCGCGCCAAGCGTGCAGCATGACGTCGCTCGTGCCGGCGAAGCGCAGGTCCGCGCCGATCGCCGCCGCCACGTCCATGAACTCGGCGAAATGCGCCTCGGACGCGGCGAAGCGGCCGCAGAGCAGCGCGTGGGTGGCCGAGCCGTGCGCGCCCGCCTGGAGCATGCGCAGCGCGCCCTGGCGGCGGGCCGCCGCCGAGAAGCGCCGCGAGCAGTCGCCCAGCGCGTCGATGTCCCACAGGTCGAGGGCGAGGACGGCGCCGAGCAGGAACCAGCGCGCCGCGTCGCCGTTCTCCGCGCCTTCGGCCTGCATGGCGAGCAGACCCTGCCGCATCAGCGGAACCGCCTCGCGGTAACCGACGGCGACCATGGTGGCGTGCGCCGCCAGCAGCACGTCCGCGATCGTGGGCTCACCCGGTACGGCGGGCGCCCGCAGCGCGGCCCTGGCCACCCGCTCGGCGCTCATGCCGGGGCCGACGCGGGCCACGACGATGGCCGCGTCGAACGCCTCCAGCAGGGTGTCCCTGGCGGCACGCGGGTCCGGCCCGGCCAGGACCTGAGCGGCCTGGAGCAGCAGCGCCACCGCGCCTTCCCTGCCGAGCATGACGTTCAGGAAACCGCGCAGCCGCATGGCGTAGGCGTCCAGCGCCGCGACACCCAGATCGGGGGTGAGCAGTTCCAGCAGTTCCTCGCCGCGGTGCGGCGCGCCGGCCGTCAGTGCCGCCGCGCAGGCCGCCAGCAGCCGGCCGTTGCGCTGCGGCCCCGGCGGGGTCAGCTCGGCGGCCCGGCGCAGGAAGGCGGCCTGCGCCAGGTGGCCGCCGCGCTCGCGCGCCCGCTCGGCGCTGGCCTCCAGCTCGGCCGCGACGGCTTCGCTGGGGCCGTCGGCGGCCGCGGCCAGGTGCCAGGCGTGCCGGTCGGCGTCCCGCACGGGGTCGGTGACCGCGGCCAGGGCCGCATGCGCCTGCCGCCGCCGGGACGCGGCGGCTCCGCCGTACACCGCCGAGCGGATCAACGGGTGGCGGAAGTGGGTACCCGGGTTCGAGGCCAGGAACTCGCCGCGCTCGGCTCGTTCGACGGCCGCCTCGATGCCGGCGGGAGGCGCGGCCGACAGGTGCGCGACCGCCTGCCGTACCAGGGCAGGATCGCCGGTGGGGTCGGCGGCGGCGACCAGGAGGACCTGCTGGGTCAGCGAGTCGAGATCGCCGACCTGGCGCAGGAAGCGCGCTTCGAGCCTGCGGTCCAGGGACAGCGGCTCGCCGAAGCCCGGTTCGGCCAGCTCGCCCGCGGCCAGCCCGCGGCCGAGCTCGCGGATGGCCAGCGGGTTGCCCCCGGTCTCCTCGAGGCAGCGCCTGACGATCACCCGGTCGATCTCGGCGCCCAGGGAGGAGTCCAGCAGCGCCAGGGCCTCGTCGTCGGGGAGCCCCGCTACGTGGAGCTCGTCCAGCCCGGCCAGGCAGGCGAGGGCGGGGTCACCGTCGCGGACACCGAACAGCAGGACGATCCCGTCGGCGTACAGGCGGCGGGCGACGAAGGCGAGCACCTCCAGGGACTCGCGGTCCATCCACTGGGCGTCGTCGCAGACGGCCAGGACCGGGCGGTCGGCGGCGGACTCCGCGAGCAGGGTCAGCGCCGCGAGCCCCACCAGGAAACGGTCCGGCGGGGCCGCGCGCAGCAGGCCGAAGGCCGTCTCCAGTGCGTCGCGCTGCGGCCCCGGCAGCCGTCCGCGCTCGCCGAGGAAGGGCAGCAGCAGGCGGTGCAGTCCGGCGAAGCCCAGCTCCTGCTCGGCCTCCACCCCGGCGACCCTGGTGACCTGTAACCCGGCCGCGGCGCCGACCGCGTGGTCGAGCAACGCGGTCTTGCCGATGCCCGCCGGGCCGCTGAGGACCAGCACGCCGCTCAGACCCGCTGCGGCTCTGCCCAGCAGGCCGTCGAGCTCGGCGGTCTCCGCCTTCCTGCCACGCAGAACCATGGTCTCAGACTAAGGGTTTCCCTGATCGGCACCTGAAAGGCTAAGGGGTTTCAAGGACTCGATCGCCGGGTCCGAGGGGGGATGGTTCTCGGGACATCACTCACGTCCTGGAGAACGTTCATGAGCAAGCCCGTTCTGGAGCCGGCCGCGCAGGCCTTCGCCGACGCGACGGCGAACCCGCCCTACCTGTTCGAGCTGCCGCCCGAGGAGGGCCGCAAGGCCGTAGACCAGGTGCAGTCGCCCGAGATCGAGGTGCCGGGCACCACCCGGGAGACCGTCGAGAACCTCACCATCTTCCGGCCCGCCGACGCGACCGGCCCGTTGCCGGTCATCCTGTACATCCACGGCGCCGGCTGGGTGTTCGGCAACGACCACACCCATGGCCGGCTGGCCCGCGAACTGGCCCGGGGCACCGGCGCGGCCGTGGTGTTCGTCAACTACAGCCTCTCGCCCGAGGCCCGCTACCCGGTGGCCAACCAGCAGAACCGGGCCGCCCTGCACTGGGTGCTCACCCATGGCGCCACCTTCGGCCTGGACGCGGCCAGGATCGCGGTTGCCGGCGACTCCGTCGGCGGCAACATGGCCGCCGCGCTCACCCTGACCGCCCGCGAGCACCTCAAGGCCCAGGTGCTGTTCTACCCGGTCACCGACGCCGGCTTCGACACCGGCTCCTATCGGCAGTTCGCCACCGGCTACTTCCTGCGCCGCGACGCCATGCAGTGGTTCTGGGACCAGTACACAACCAGCGACGAGCAGCGCGCCGAGATCACCGCCTCGCCGCTGCGCGCCACCACCGAGGACCTGGCCGGGCTGCCGCCGGCGCTGGTCATCACCGCCGAGGCCGACGTGCTGCGCGACGAGGGCGAGGCCTACGCCGACAAGCTGCGCCAGGCCGGGGTGCCGGTGGTGGCCGTGCGCTACCAGGGCGTCATCCACGACTTCGTCATGCTCAACGCGCTGCGCGACACCCACGCCGCCGAGGCAGCCATCAACCAGGCCGTCTCCTTCCTGAAGGGCATCCTGTGAGCCACGACTTCCAGCAGATCGAGCAGGCCAACGCCACCGGCAAGATCCCCGCGGTGTTCGTCCACGGCCTGTGGCTGCTGCCCAGCAGCTGGGACCGCTGGGCCCGCGTCTTCGCCGAGGCCGGCTTCGCACCCGTCACCCCCGGCTGGCCCGACGACCCCGACACCGTCGAGGAAGCCAACGCCCACCCGCAGGTGTTCGCGCACAAGACGGTCGGCCAGGTCGCCGACCACTTCGCCGACCTGATCGCCACACTGGACCGCAAGCCGGTCATCATCGGCCACTCCTTCGGCGGGCTGCTCACCCAGATCCTCGCCGGCCGCGGTCTGGCCTGCGCCGGCGTGGCCATCGACCCCGCCCCCTTCCAAGGGGTGCTGCCGTTGCCGATCTCCTCGCTGCGCGCCGCCGCCCCGGTGCTGGCCAACCCCGCCAACATCCACCGCGCCGTGCCGCTGACCTACGAGCAGTTCCGCTACGCCTTCGCCAACGCCGTCACCGAGCAGGAAGCCCACGAGCTCTACGACACCTTCTGCGTCCCCGCCCCCGGCGCGCCGCTGTTCCAGGCCGCCGTCGCCAACGTCAACCCGTGGAGCGAGACCAAGGTCGACAGCCTCACCCCCGACCGCGGCCCGCTGCTGATCGTCTCCGGCGAGAAGGACCACACCGTCCCCTGGGCCATCGCCAACGCCTCCTACAAGAAGCAGGCCCGCAACGAACACCATCCCACCGAGATCATCGAGATGCCCGGCCGCGGCCACTCCCTGACCATCGACAGCGGTTGGCGCGAGGTCTGCGACACCGCTCTCGCCTTCGTGAAGAAGGTGCTCTGACGCGCCGACTCCTCCTCGCGCGGCGCGTCATCGCCTCGGGCTGACCGGCGGCCGGGCCCGCGGCGGCCGGGGGCGGCCCCGGCCGCGAGACCTCCTGCGAGGGGCGGAAAGATCTCGGATCCGGGGTTTGCCGCCCGGGTTATCCTCGGCTCGCCCCCGAGCCTTGGAGCCGCGATGTCACGCAAGCTCAGGACCCTGTTATCACTCTTCGTGCTGGCCGTGACCCCGCTGGTCGCCGGCCCGTCGCCGGCCGTGGCCGCGGCGCCGTCCGGTGCCGCGGTCACGGCACCGGACGGCGAGAAGTGGATCACCCTGGTCACCGGAGACCGGGTGTTGCTGCGGCCGGACGCGCCACGCGGACAGGACGTGGTGGTCAGACCCGCCCGTGGGCGCGACCAGGTACGCTTCCGCAGCTACACCGACCACGGCGACACCTATGTGGTCCCGTCCGACGCCGAGGGACGCGACCGTGAGCTGTTCAACCTGACCAGGTCGGGAGGAGCGCGCCGGGCGGCGGCCACGACCACGGCGGCGGAGACCTTCGACGTCACCATCCGCGTGCTCGACCACCAGGGCCGCCCCACCTCGACCTGGTCGGCGGTGTTCAACAGCCTCGAGGTGGAGCAGTCGTTCTCCCCCCACGACCCCTCGGGCACGGTGGTGGCCAAGCTCCCGCGCGGCTCCTACTACCTGCAGGCGGAGGTGCGGACCGGGCCGCTCGTCACGCACATCGTCGAGCCGCTGTTCGTGGTCGACGGGGACCGTACGCTCGACCTGGTGGCCACCGAGGGCAAGCCGGTCGGCATCACGCTGGACCGGCCGGAGGCGGTCGGCGGCGAGGTCGCGTTGATCTTCGAGCGGTACACGCCGGACGGCCGGTTCGTCGGGCAGGGGTACCACGCGGTGAACTTCGCCGACACCCTGGTGCGTCCGTCGACCACGGCGGCGCCGCCCGGACAGTTCACCTTCTACGTCGCCGGGCGCTTCGCCAAGCCCGACGGCGCGGGCGGCTTCGCGGGCAGCCCGTACCTCTACCACCTCCAGTGGGTGCAGCCCGACAGGGTGCCCGCGGACCTGGTGCGGCACATCCCCGACGGCAACCTGGCGACCGTCGACTCGACGTTCGCCGCGTCGGCCCCCGGCAAGGTCGGCCAGAAGGACTACCTGGTCTCGGCGCCGCTGCCGTTCTCCCTCAAGGAGTACTACATCCCCGACACCCACTGGCTGTCGTCGTTCGGCCAGTTCGACGGCGCGGTCGGGGCCACCCCCGAGATCATCACCTACAGCGGGCCCAAGGTGTTCACCGCGGGTACGGTCTCGCGCGAGAGCTGGGGTGTGGCCGCGTTCGGGCCGTCCTTCCCGCCGGCGTGGCCGTGGTCCTGGACGAAGGCGGTGCGGTCCGGCGACACCCTGGACGTCGAGATCCCGCTGTTCACCGACCAGAACCCGATCAGAGAGACGCGCTCCACGGTCGACCGGGCCGCCACCGTCCTGTACCGGGACGGCAGGGTGGTCGGGCACACCGCGCTCCCCGGCAAGGGCTCCTTCACCTTGCCCCCGGGCGACGGCTCCTACCGCCTGACGGCCACGGCCCGCCGCAGCGGCGTCTCGGGCCTGTCGGCCGAGGTCCGCGCGTCATGGACGTTCAGGTCCGGCACGGGCGAGCAGCGGCTGCCCCTGGCCGTGGTCCGGTTCGCGCCCGGCCTGGACGAGTACAACCGGGCGGCGTCAGGGCCCTTCTCCTTCCCGGTCTACGTGCAGCGACAGGACGGCTCCACGCCCAGCGCCGTGCGGCGGCTGAACGTCGAGATCTCCTACGACGACGGCCGGTCGTGGCGGTCGGTGCGCCTGGAGGGCACGGGCGACCAGTGGAAGGCGACGGTCTGGCACCCCAGGTCGGGGCACGTCTCGCTACGCGCCGCCCTTGTCGACGCTTCCGGCAACCGCGCCGAGCTCACGATCCTGCGGGCCTACCGGATCCGCTGAGCCGTAACAGCCGAGGACCCCGCCATGGAGATGGCGGGGTCCTCCGCGTGATGCGCCTCCTCGTCGAGACCGTGCCCCCTTCCGCGTCCGCAGCGGCGGCGGGGGCGAGGGCGAAGGGGGGCGGGGGCGAGGGCGAGGGCCGGCATCCACGGCGTGAGGGGAGGACGAGGCGACCTCGTCCTCCCCTCGACGGTTCAGCCGGTCAGCAGGAAGGAGCGGATCAGGCCGACCATCTCGGCCGTCTTCTCGAAGATCGCGAAGTGGCCGCTGTCGACCTCGGCGTAGGCGCTGCCGGGAATGGCGGCCCGCAGCTCCCGCGAGCGTTCCACCGGGACGATCTCGTCCCGGGTCAGCCCGATCACCAGCGTGCGAGCGGAGATCTTGGGCAGCAGGTCCCGGATGTCGGCCTGGAGATCCAGCTCGATCTGGCGGGCCAGGCCGGGAGCGGGCTGGTTGGCGGCCAGCACGGCGTTCAGCCCCTCGTCGCTGAGCGCGCTGAGGTAGCCGGGGGTGAAGCCCTGCAGCATGCCGAACCTGCTGAACAGGTCGAAGTCGGTCCGGGCCAGATCGCGCCAGAGCCCGAAGTTCAGCCGGTGCCGTACGTCGTCCCCGTGCGCCCAGCCGGCGATGAGCACGAGGCTCCTGACCAGGTCGGGGTGGTGCGCGGCGGTGGCGGCGGCCACCACCGCGCCCAGCGAGGCGCCGACCAGATCCACCGGACCCGGCGCGGCCGTCCGGGCGACCGCCACGACCTGGTCGGCCAGGCTCTCGACGGTCAGCGGCGCGCCGCCGTCCGTGGTCCTGCCGCTGCCGCTCAGGTCGGGCGTGACGACGGTACGGCGGTCGGCGAAGCCGCCGACCACGTGGCCCCAGCTGGCCTCGGCGCCCGCCTGCGTGCCGTGCAGCATGATCAGGCCAGGGCCGGAGCCGGTGAGCGCGTAGTGCACGTCGGCGTCGGCCACAGTGACCGTGGGCATGGGCTACTTCCTCCTGGGCGGGTAGTCGGTGACGGGGGTGAAGGCGACGGGCAGGCTGGCCAGGCCGCGGAACATCGAGCTGCGCTGGTAGACGAACTGCTCCTCGGGGATCGTCACGCGCAGGTCGTCCAGCCAGATGAGGCGCTCCAGGGCGGCGGCGATCTCCAGCCGGCCCAGGATGGCGCCCAGGCAGTAGCGCATGCCCGCACCGAAAGACATCGGCTGCACGCCGGTGCGGGTGATGTCGAAGCGGTCGGGGTCGGGGAACTCCGCGGGGTCGCGGTTGGCCGCGCCCATGAGGGCCACGACGAAGTCGCCGGCGGGCAGCGTGACGCCGCCGAGCTCGACGTCCTCGGTGAGCCTGCGGCTGTTGGACTGCACGGCCGAGTCGTAGCGCAGGCACTCGCTGACCGCGTCGGCCATGCGGTCCGGGTCCTGCCTGAGCAGCCGGATCTGCTCGGGATGGTGGATGAAGGCCAGGATGCTGTTGGAGATCTGGTTGGTGACCGTGTCGTGCCCGGCGAAGACCACCGAGATGATCGTGCTGATGATGGCGCTCAGCGTGAGCGGCCGGTCGCCGCCGCCCCTGCCCTCCTCCAGGGCCTCCAGCATGACGCCGATGAGGTCCTCGCCGGCCCGGTCGGGCCGTTCGGCGATCAGCTGGGCCAGGTAGTCGCTGAACTGGCCCATGGCGATGTGGCCGATCCTGATCTCCTCCTCGGTCGGGACGAGATCCAGGGTCGGGGCGATGTCCAGCGACCAGACGCGCACCTTCTCGTGGCCTTCCTCAGGCACGCCGAGCAGCTCACAGATGAAGATCAGCGCGAGCGGCGCGGCGAAGTCCTTCACCAGGTCCATCTCGCCGCGCCGGACCAGCGGCTCGAGCAGCTCGTCGACCACGCGGCGGATCTGCGGCTCCATCGCCCGCATGCGCTTGGGCTTGAAGGCCGGGCTGATGAGGGAGCGCAGGAACCCGTGCTGCGGGTCGTCCTCGAAGAAGATCGTGTCCCGCATGACCTCCTTGAGCGCGCCGGGGCCGACCATCTCCTCCCAGTGGTCGCGGACGTTGGCGCAGGCGAAGCGCTTGTCGCTCATGGCCGTGCGCACGTCCTCGTAGCGGGTGACGTACCAGGTGCCGTCCTTGCCGCGGTGGACCGGGTCGTGGCGGAGCAGCCAGTGGTAGAAGGGATAGGGGTCGCGCTGGTAGGTGGGGTCGAGGCAGTCCAGGCCGGTGGCGGGAACGGGGGAGTCGGTGTCGGTCAGCTGTGTCGTCATCGGTTGTCTCCGGGTCAGCCGCGGACGGCTTCGACGGCCCAGGCGGGCAGCCGCCCCCGTCCGCGATCGTCGGTGTCGAGGTTGAGCCCGGCGGACCGGAAGAATCCGGTGGCCGTCGCGGTGACCAGGAAGGTGTCCACGCGCAGCGCGGTGATGGTCCAGCCCGCGCCGCCCAGGGTGGTGCGGAAGTCCTGCTCGGAGATCGTGAAGACGCCCGGGACCTCGACGGTCACCGCGTCGGAGAAGCAGACGACCAACAGCTTGGCGCCGGGCCTGGCGGCGCGGTGGAGCTCGGCGGCGTAGCGGTCGCGCTGCTCGGCGTCGAGGCAGTCGAAGACGCCGCTGTCGATGATCGTGTCGAAGCGGCAGTCGTAACCGCGCAGGTCGGTGACGTCGGCGACGGCGTACTCCACCTCGGCGCCGCGGTCGCGCGAGCGCTGCCGTGCCCACTCGATCGCGGTGGGCGCGATGTCCACGCCCGTCACCCGGTATCCGCGGGCGGCGAGGAAGATCGCGTTGTCGCCCGCGCCGCATCCGACGTCGAGCACGTCGCCGCTGACCTGCCCCCTGCCCTCGAACTCGATGACCACCGGTTGTGGTTCCCCGATGTCCCACGGGACCGTGTCGAATTCCATCCCCGGCACCGGAGACGCACCCCGGTAGAGGGTTTCGAAATCGGCGGCTACTGTCTCCGACATGACGACTCTCCTCCAGAAATGCCCTTTTTGCTCCTTTCTATAGGAAAGGGAAGGACGTGAGCTGGGGGCGTTTCTTGCTGCTGACAGATTCTTTTCGATCTCCGCCAGATTCCGTATGTGGCGGGATACGTTGTCACCATGGCTGAAAAAGCGGTACCTGAGCGTTTGTCATGGGCGGTGGAGACGCTGGAGCTCGCGCCTTCGGATCGTGTGCTGGAGATCGGATGCGGCCGCGGCGTCGCCGCCGCGCTCGTCCTCGACCGGCTCAAGGAGGGCACCTTCGCCGCCATCGACCGGTCGCGGGTGGCGATCGAGGCGGCCAGGCAGCGCAACGACGTGAGCGTCGCGGCGGGCAGGGCGAGCTTCGAGGTCATGGGACTCGAGGAGGCCGCGTTCGACGACGGCTCCTTCGACAAGATCTTCTCGGTCAACGTCAACCTGTTCTGGACGCGCTCCCCGGCCAGGGAGCTGACCGCGCTGCGCCGCTGGCTGGCTCCCGGCGGCAGCCTGCACCTGTGCTGGGAGCCGCCCGGCGCGGGACGCGCCAGGGAGATCGTCGACAAGGTGGTCCCCGCCGTCGAGGCGCACGGGTTCGCGGCCACCCCCGTGACCGACGTCACCTCCACCTCGGCCGCCCTGGTGTGCATCGTGGCCCGCCCGCGCGACTGAGTGGTCCGAAGGTTGTACGGCGGGCTGCCTCTTTCGGTCCCGCGGTCCGACCTTCGGTCCGGATGCGTTGAAGGAGCCCGTTCGCCGCGTAGCGTCGCGGACATGGCCGATCCCGGTCGAACCTCTGGAGGGGATGGCTGTGAAGGTGAACGGATCCACGAGCGGGCTCCCCGTCCTGGAGCAGGCGAGCTACCACCACTCCCTGCACGGGGAGAGCGCCGGCTTCCTGCGGGTGGCCGTCCATGTCGACAACGACCTGGTCAGGCACGGCCTCAACGTCATGCTCGGCGCGCTCGCCCCGGTACGGCACGTCCGGCTGTGCGCGCTCCGCTCCGAGGTGCTGGAGCTGGCCCGCCAGCGGGCGTTCGACCTGCTCATCCTCGGCCTCGGCGGGCTCAACGGGGCAGAGGTGTGCATGCTGGCCGCCGAGGTGTGCCGGCACGACGTCAAGGTGCTGGTGCTGATCGCCGGGGTGGACGAGGACGGCCTCGACCTGGCCACCGCGGTGCCCTGCAACGGCTTCCTCGTCCAGGACGAGCTGACCGCCCAGGCGTTGGACGCCGCCATCTCCGGCGTGGTGGCCGGCGACGTGCCGATGCCGTCGTTCCTGGCCAACCGGCTGCTGAGCCGGGCCAGGGCGGACTTCCGCCAGTCGCAGTCGCGTATCAACACCCTGACCCCGCGCGAGCGTGAGGTGCTCGACCTGTTGGTCGAGGGGCTCGGCAACAAACAGATCGCGCTGCGCCTGCATATCTCACAGCACGGCGTCAAACGCCTGGTGTCCAATGTTCTGGCGAAACTCAACTGCTCGAACCGGACCCTCGCGGTGGCCATCGCCTTGCGGAGCGCATACGGCGCCTAGTCGAAATTTGTGTTTTTCCATCACGTCCCCGCCTTGATGTGCGGGGGCGTGATTTTCGCTGTTCGGCGGCTTTTGGGCTAGCCGGATGGCTACCCCTAGGGGGGTGCCCATCTAGGTCTTCAGATAAGGCGTCGTCCGTGCTGATATGAGGAAAATGGTGATGATTTATATAGAAAAATGAGAAAGGGGGACAGGCGATGCGCCAAATCAGAGTGAAAAAGCCTAGAAGGGCACCCGTGGCACTCGAAACTCTTGATCTTCGCACTCCTTCCGGCCGGGTCCTGTCCTACTAGATCCAGTGAGGTAGACCATGACCGCGACACTGCTACGTCGCGCGCTCGCCCTCGATCCCGCGCGGCTCACCCTGGCCCGGCTGGGCTTCCCCCAGGCCGCCCCCGGCGTGCGTGACCGGCTCGACGAGGTGGTCCGCAGCTTCGTGCGCGGCTACAACGACGGCCTCACCCAGTCCTCCGGCCCGCTCGACCTGTCCGGCGTCACGCCCGAGTTCCGTGGGTTCGCCTACGAGGGCGCGGCCATGAGCAGGTGCCTGCTCGACGTCCTGAGCCTGTCAGGCGGACGGCGGCTGCGCGACCTGCGCGAGGATCGGGGCGCGGGCTACATCCATCTCATCACCGTCGGCGCGGGATGGGCCTACGCCCGGCTGCGGCTGCCGGTCTGGCGGCTGGCCCGCCCCTGGCATCCCCTGCTGGGCTGGCTGGCCTGGGACGGCTGGGGCTTCCACCAGGCGTTCTTCCGGCCCGAGGCGGTCTTCGGCCGGCAGTGGATCGAGCGCGCGGCCCGCGGCCCGGTCAGAGCGATCAGGGACCAGGGCGTGGGCCGCGCGCTGTGGTTCTACGGAGCCGCCGAGCCCGAGCGCGTCGCGGCGACGATCGAGCGGTTCGCCCCCGAGCGCCGGGGCGATCTGTGGGCCGGGATCGGGCTGGCCGCCACCTACACCGGCGCGCTGGCGGCCGACGGCGTGGACGACCTGGCCGCTCTGGCCGCGAGCCACCGCGCGGACCTCGCCCAGGGCGCCGCCTTCGCGGCCAAGGCGCACCACCTGTCCGGCATCGAGCCCGCAGGCACGGCGATCGCCGTGGAGAGATTGACCGGCGCGGATCTGGCCACCGCGGCTGCGTGGACCGACCGCGCCTTCGAGCAGGTGGTCAGCCTGCCCAGCTCCACCACCGCCTACGAGGCGTGGCGTGCGCGGATCCGCCACGCCTGGGCGGAGGCCCACCAGGCGAAGGAGACGACATGATCGAAAGACTGCGGACGGGTGCGGCCGCCTTCTGCTCGGTGGTGCTGATCACCGGCGGGGTCTTCGCCGCGCAGGCTCCGTCCATCTCCGCCGCGGAGGAGGACCGGCTCGCCGGTCGCTTCGCCTTCCGGCAGACGGCGCTGAACACGACCGACACCCGGCGAACGGTCCGGGCGGTGGCGCCCGCCTACAAGCGGATCAGCCACTGGATCTCCTCCGTCGGCGCCGGTCTGGCCATGGACGACGTGGACGGCAACGGGCGCCCGGACGACGTGTGCCTGGTGGACACCCGGGACGACTCGGTGACGATCCGCCCGGTGCCCGGCACGGGCGACCGCTATCCGGTCGTCACGCTCACGCCCGGCAGCCTGCCGTACACCTCCACGATGGCGCCGACGGGCTGCGTGACCGGCGACTTCGACCAGAACGGCAGCACCGACGCGATGGTCTACTACTGGGGCCGCTCGCCGGTGCTGTTCCTGCGCACCGGGAGCACGTTGGCCTTCACCGCGCAGGAGCTGGTCAAGCCGTACCAGGTGTGGAACAGCAACGCGGCCTCGCTCGCCGACGTCGACGGCGACGGCAGGACCGACATCGTGATCGGCAACTACTTCCCCGACGGCGCGCGGGTGCTCGATCCGGCCGCCCGGCAGGACGAGCTGCACATGCAGACCTCCATGTCGTCCTCGGTCAACGGCGGGGTCAACCGCATCCTGCTGAACGCGGGCAAGCCGGGCGAGGCGCGGTTCTCCGACGTGCCCGGCGTGCTGGACGCGGCCGTGGCCAGGAGCTGGACGCTGGCCATCGGCGCGCAGGACCTGAACGGCGACGGCCTGCCCGAGCTCTACTTCGCCAACGACTTCGGCGCCGACCACCTGCTGCGCAACCTGTCGACGCCGGGCCGGCCCCGCTTCGAGGTCCAGGGCGGCATCAGGCACCTGACGACGCCCAAGTCCAAGGTCCTGGGGCGCGACTCCTTCAAGGGCATGGGCGTCGCCTTCACCCACCTCAACGACGACGGCGCGCCCGACATGGTGGTGAGCAACATCACCGAGGAGTTCGCCCTCCAGGAGAGCAACTTCGCCTGGGTCAGCACCCGGCGCGAGGTGCTGGGCGCGGGCGGCACGGCCCACTACGACGACCTCAGCGAACCGCTCGGGCTGTCGAGGTCGGGCTGGGGCTGGGACATCAAGGCCGGCGACTTCGGCGGGGACGGCGACGTGCAGGTGCTCCAGGCCACCGGGTTCGTCGCCGGTGAGGACAACCGGTGGGCGAACCTGCAGGAGCTGGCGATGGCCAACGACGTTGTGGTGAGCAATCCCACCATCTGGCCACAGGTAATCCCGGGCGATGATATTTCGGGATCTGATCCCAATCCCTTCTTCGCGCGAGACCGGGACGGCCGCTTCCACGACATCGCCGCCCGGCTCGGCGTGGCGGACCCCGGCGTCTCCAGGGGAATCGCCCTGGCCGACGTGGACCACGACGGCAAGCTGGACTTCGCCGTGGCCAACCAGTGGCGCGCCTCCTACGTCTACCGCAACACCAGGCCCACCGACCTGCCGTACCTGGGCCTGACCCTGAAGCGGCCCGCGGGCTGCGGCTCGTCGACCGCCACGACCCCGGCCGTCGGCGCGAGCGTGACGCTGCGCTCGGGCGCGGCGGGCATCTCCGCCGGTCAGCTCTACCCGGCCAACGGCCACGGTGGAGTCTCCGCCGCCGAGCTGCTGTTCGCGCTGGCCGACCCGAAGGCCCCGGTCCCGGTCACCGTGACCTGGCGTGACGGGTGCGGCACCCGCCACACCACCGACGCCACCCTGAAGCCGGGCTGGCACGAACTGGTTCTCCGTCCGGAGGTATGACCATGAAACGCGACCCCAGGACGGCGGCCCTGCGCCGGTTCGCCCTGTCCATCACGGTCTTCAACATCGTCGGCCATCTCCTTCTCGGCTTCGAGCAGGCGTACGTCACCCCGATCGCCACCATCCTGCTGGCCTACGTGCTGGAGCTCGGACTCGAGACGATCGACGCGCGGGCCAGGCGGCGGCCGGCGAAGTACCTGGGCGGCTGGGTCAAGCTCATGGACTTCCTGCTGCCGGCGCACATCAGCGCCCTGGCCTGCGCGATGCTGATGTACGCCAACGAGCGGCTGGAACCGGTGCTGCTCGCGGTGGTGATCGCCATCACCTCCAAGTACCTCTTCCGCGTCATGGTGATCGACCGCACCGGCAGGCGGAGCGTCCGGCACGTGCTCAACCCGTCCAACTTCGGGATCGTCGTTGTGCTGCTGGCCTTCCCCTGGGTCAGCATCGCGCCGCCGTACCACTTCACCGAGTTCGTCTCGGGCCCGGTCGACTGGATCATCCCGCTGGCCATCCTGTCCGCGGGCACCATGCTCAACGCCAAGCTCACCGGGAAGATCCCCCTCATCCTCGGCTGGGTCGGCGGCTTCGCGGCGCAGGCGCTCATCAGGACCGCCGTGGACGGCACCTCGACGTGGAGCGCCCTGCTGGTGATGAGCGGGACGGCGTTCATCCTCTACACCAACTACATGATCACCGACCCGGGGACCACGCCGGTGGCCCGCTGGCGGCAGGTCGCGTTCGGGGCGGGGACGGCCGCGGTCTACGGCCTGCTGGTCTCCTTCCACATCGTGTTCGGCCTGTTCTTCGCGCTGACCATCGTGTGCGCCATCCGGGGCGTCGCGCTCGCGCTCGTCTCGATCTCGCGGCGCAGGAGCGCGCCCGCCGGCGAGCCGGTCCTGGTGCCGGAACCCGCCGTCGCCCGCTGAGGAGCTGATCATGAGTTCTGCGATCGCCATCGTGGGGACGGGCTGCCGATACCCTGACGCCCGCGACCCCGGGCAGCTGTGGGAGCTGGTCCTGTCGCGCCGCCGGGCCTTCCGGCCGATCCCCACGGTCCGGCTGGGCTCGGGCTACCGCAGCTCCGATCCCGGCGACCCCGACCGCACCTATGTCGGGTACGCCGCGGTGCTGGAGGGCTGGGAGTTCGACCGGTCCCGCTTCCGCATCCCAGGCCCGGTGTACCGGGCCACGGATCCGGCGCACTGGCTGGCCCTCGAGGTCGCCGCGGACACGCTGGCCGACGCCGGGTACGGCGGGGCCGAAGGGCTGGACCGGCGACGCGTGGGCGTGGTGGTGGGCAACACCATGGCCGGGGAGTTCAGCCGGGCGGCGGCCCTGCGGCTGCGCTGGCCGTACGTGGAAGGCGTGATGCGCGAGGTGCTCGCGGCCGAGGACCCCGCGCGCCTGCGTGGCCTGCTGGCGCGGGCCGAGCAGATCTTCAAGGCGCCCTTCGCCGAGCCGTCCGACGAGACCCTCGCGGGCGGGCTGGCCAACACCATCGCCGGCCGCATCTGCAACTACTTCGACCTGGGCGGCGGCGGCTACACGGTGGACGGGGCCTGCTCGTCGTCGCTGCTGGCGGTCATCACGGCCTGTACGGCGCTGCGCGAAGGGGAGGTCGACTTCGCCCTGGCGGGCGGTGTCGACCTCAGCCTCGACCCCTTCGAGCTGGTCGGGTTCGCCAGGACCGGCGCGCTGGCGAACGGAGCCATGCGCGTCTACGACGCCCGGCCCACGGGGTTCTGGCCCGGCGAGGGCTGCGGGATGGTCGCGCTGATGCGGTTGGACGACGCCCTGGCCGCGGGCCGCGCCCCGGTCGCGGTCATCAGCGGCTGGGGCGTCTCATCGGACGGTCAGGGCGGCATCACCCGGCCCGAACGGGGCGGGCAGTTGCTGGCGATTGAGCGGGCCTACCGGCGCGCCGGGTGGGGGCCCGAGACCGTCTCACTGTTCGAGGGACACGGAACCGGCACCGCTGTCGGCGACAGCGTGGAGCTGGCCGCCCTCATGGAAGCCCAGCGCGGCGGCCGCGAGCTACCGCCCGCCGCGTTGGGCTCCATCAAGGCCAACATCGGCCACACCAAGGCGGCCGCCGGGGTGGCGGGGCTGTTGAAGGCGGCCACCGCGCTGCAGCGCCAGGTCATCCCCCCGACCACCGGCTGCGAGGAGCCGCACGAGCTGCTGCGTGCGGCCGACGCCCCGCTCCGCGTCGTCGCGGGGGCGGAGCCCTGGCCCGACGCGCCTCTGCGGGCGGCGGTGAGCGCCATGGGGTTCGGCGGCATCAACGCCCACGTGGTGCTCGAAGCCGCCATGCGGCCGGTGGGTCGTCCCCTTACCGCGCCCGAGCGCAGCACGGCCGGGCGTCCGCGCGGCCACGAGGCGTTCGTCTTCGCCGCCGACACCGTCGAGGAGCTGGCGGCGACGCTGGCGAGGACCGCCGAGGTGGCCGCCGCGATGTCCTTCGCCGACCACGTCGACCTCGCGGCGAGCCTGGCGGTCTCGACGGGCCAGCGCCGGTACCGGGCCGGCATCGTGGCGCGGGATCCGGCACAGCTGGGCAGGCGCGCGGGGCAGGCGGCCGCGATGCTGGCCGGGGCAGGCGAGGCCAGGTTGCTCACCGCTCCGGGGATCTTCGTCTCCGGCATCGCCGAGGGCCGGGTGGGCCTGCTGTTCACGGGACAGGGCGCGCCGGTGCCCACCGGTCCCGGCGCTCTTTCCTCCGTGCTGCCCGAGGTCCGCTTCGGCACCGGGGAACGCGGCGACGGGCCCGTGGACACCTCGGTCGCCCAGCCCCAGATCTTCTCGGCGTCCATGGCCGGCCTGCGCTGGCTGGACCGCCTGGGGGTGACCGCCGTCGCCGCGGCCGGGCACAGCCTCGGCGAGATCACCGCCCTGTGTTGGGCCGGCGCCTTCTCCGAGCCGGACGCCCTGGACCTGGTCACCTTCCGCGGCCGGGTGATGAGCGAGGAGGGCGAGGCGGGGACGGGCATGGCCGCCGTCCACGCCCCGGCCGAGACCGTGGCCCGCCTGATCGACGACACCGAGCTGGTGATCTCGGCGGACAACGGCGCCTCCCAGGTCGTCGGCGGCCCGGTCGGCGAGCTCGAACGGGTGCTGGCGAGGGCGCGCGAGGCCGGCCTGCAGTGCACCAGGCTCCAGGTGAGCCACGCCTTCCACACCAGGGCCATGCTCGCGGCGGAGTGGCCCCTGTCCAGCCACCTGGCCGAGATGGAGATGGCGCCCATCTCCCGGCCCGTCTACTCCACGATCCTGGGCGCCAAGGCGACGCCCGCGACGGACCTGCGACGGGCGCTGGCGGCGCAGGTCACCGGTCCGGTGCTGTTCCGCCAGGCCGTCGAGCTGCTCTCGCGCGACTGCGACCTGCTCGTGGAGGTGGGGCCGGGCAGGGGGCTGGCGACCCTGGCCGCAGGCATCACCGACGTGCCCGCCGTCTCCCTGGACGTGGGAGCGGCCTCGGCCGAGGGACTGTGCCAGGTGGCCGCCGCGCTGCATGCCGTCGGCGCCGTGGACGATCTGCGCGCCATGTTCGCCGCGGGCTTCCACCGGCCCTTCGACCTGTGGCGGGACCCGTCCTTCCTGGTCAACCCGTGCGAGCGGACGACAGGGGAGCTCCCGGTCCCCGCCGAGCCCGGCGGGGACGCCGCGGCCGGCGACGTCGACGCGCTGGTGCGCGATCTGGTCGCCGCGGCGCTCGAGCTGCCGAGCGAGGCGATCAGCGAGAGCGACCTGCTGATCGGCGACCTCCACCTCAACTCGCTGCGCGTGGCCCAGCTCGTGGTGGACGCGGCCAACGCCTGCGACCGGGCGGTGCCCGAGCTGCCGCCGTCTCTGGCCGACGCCACGGTGGCCGACCTGATGGCCACCGTGCGGGAGCTGCCCTCCGGGGCCAGGGAGGCCGAGCCTGCGGTGCCGCGCGGCCTGTCGCCCTGGCATCGCCTCTTCGTGCCCGAGGCGCATCCCGTGGAGCCGCCCGACGCGCCCGCCGAGCCCCATGCCTGGCAGGTGCACGGTCTCGCGCCGCTGCGTGACGCGGTCGAGCCACGCCTGGTCACGGCGCCGCACGGGCCTCCCGCGGTGCTGGTCTTCCTGCCCGCCGACCCCGGCGATCAGGACATCGCCGTCCTGGTCGACGCCTCCCGTCAGGCCGTGGCCGCCGGAACGCCGCTGGTCGTCATCGACCAGGGCGACACCGCCTCCGGCTTCGCGGGAACGCTCCGCCAGGAGCACCCCGGCCAGATCGTCCGCCTGGTGCGCGCCGACTGCCCCGGACGCTGCCCGGTGGCCGCCGAGGCGCTGGCCAAGGCGATCGCCGCTCCCGCCGACATGGCCGACGACCTGCTCGTCGACGACGACGCGCGGATCTTCGCCGTCACCCACCGGCCGCTGGAGCCCGCCACCGGCGCGCACATCGGGCTCGGCCCCGACGACGTGGCACTCGTCACCGGTGGCGGCCGGGGCATCGGCCTGGAGACCGCTCTCGCGCTGGCCTCACGAGGGGTACGGCTGGCGCTGCTCGGCCGCGGCGACCCCGACCACGACGAGGAGCTGCGCGCCAACCTCGAAAGGCTGCGGGAGGCCGGGGCGGCCTTCCACTACATCGCGGCCGACGTCTGCGACGCCGCCGCCGTCCGCCGCGGGGTCGCGCAGGCCACGCGGGCCCTGGGCACCATCACGGCTCTCGTGCACAGCAGCGGCGTCAACCGCCCGGCCAGGTTCACCGACCTGAGCGCCGCCGACTTCGCCGAGCACGCCGCGCCCAAGGTGGGCGGGCTGCGCACGGTCCTGGACGCGCTGGACACCGACCGGTTACGCGTCGTGATCACCTACGGATCGGTGATCGGCAGGTACGGCCTGCACGGCGAGGCCCACTACGCGCTGGCCAACGGCCGCATGCGCGAACTGGTGCGCACCCTGCGGTCCCGCCTGCCCGCCGCCTACGTGTGCAACCTCGACTGGACGGCCTGGTCGGGCGCGGGCATGGGGGAGCGGCTGCACGTCCTGCACGACCTCGAACGGGCCGGTGTCACGCCGCTACCCGCCGCCCGCGGCGTGCAGTTCCTGCTCCAGGTGCTGGCGACGCGCCCGGAGCCGGCCTCGATCGTGATCTCCGGCAGGCATCCCGCGCTGGACCGCGCCGCGGACACCGCACCGGGAACGGCCCGCTACCTGGAGCACGTGCGGCTGCACGTGCCCGGTGTCGAGCTGGTGGCCGAAGCCGTCCTCACCGCGGAGCGGGACGCGTTCCTGGCCGACCACCGGATCGATGGGCTGCGCGTGCTGCCCGCGGTCTGCGCCATGGAGGCCATGGCGCAGGCGGCGCGGCTGCTGACCGGGCAGGCCGCGACCTGCCTGGAGTTCGGGCGCTTCACCCGCCCGATCGTGGTCCCCGAGGAGGGTGGCCGCACCATCCGCATCTGCGCCCAGGTGCGCGAGGACAAGGGGGTCGACGTCGCGATCCTCAGCGACGAGACCGGCTTCGCCGTCGATCACTTCAGCTGCCGGGTCGCGGGCCCCGCGCAGGAGGCGGCGATCCCCGAGGTCCTGGAGGTACCGGCGCGCCGGTCGCCGGTGCCGCCGCACGAAGCCGCCCGGCTGTACGGCCCGCTGTTCTTCCATGGGCCCGCCTTCCAACTGCTGCGAGGCTACGAGCATCTGGAGGCCACCGCGTGCACCGCGGTGCTCGCGCCCGGTGGTGCGGCAGGCGACACCGAGCTGGGGGACCACGCGCGCAACGACGCCACCATCCATGTCCTGCAGGCGTGCGTTCCGCACCGCCGGCTGCTGCCGGTCGGCTGCGACCGCCTGACGGTCCACCGGCGGGCGGCCGCGGGCGACCACCTGGTGCTCGCGGCGGCCGAGCGGTCCAGGCAGGGCGCCGACTACACCTACGACGTGGTGGTCTCCCAGGCCACGGGAGAGCCGGTCGTCACCTGGGAGGGGCTGCGGCTGCGGGACGTCGGGCCGCTGCCGGCCTTTACCCGCTGGCCGCGGCTGCTCCTGAGGCCCTACCTGACCCGCGCACTCGCCTCCCACCTGCCCGGTGCGGACGTCGAGCTGGACCTCGGCGAGGACCTCACACTCGAGGTCCTGCCGCCGGACTCCGCGATGCTGGCGGGCGCCGAGCTCGCGCGAGCCGTACCGGACGGCGCGGACCCCTGGCCCGGCCTGACCCGCGAGCTGGTACGGCTGGCCGCCGAGCCGGTAGGCCACGTGCTGGCCCGCACGCGCGGCCTCCGGGACTGCCTTGCCAGGGCCGGACGCGACGACGAGGCGCCGCCGGAGATCCAGGGCGTCTACGACCAGGGCTGGGCGGTCCTGCGGGCGGGCGACGACCTGCTGGTCTCCGCCCTGGTGCAGGTCGAGGGGGAGGACGACCCGGTCGCCATCACCGCATTCATGGAAGGAGAGCAGTGCGCCCTTACTACGCCTATGAGCACCTCGTGACCTTCGCGGACACGAACCTGGTCGGCAACGTCTACTTCGCCCGGCACCTGGCCTGGCAGGGGGAGTGCAGGGAACGCTTCCTGGCCGAGCACGCTCCGGAGATCCTGGCTCAGCTGGGCGACGACCTCGCGCTGGTCACGCTGGCGTGCTCGTGCGACTACTTCGGCGAGCTGTACGCCTTCGACCGGGTCTCCATCCGCATGACCCTCAGCGGCATGGAGCAGAACCGCGTCACCATGGGCTTCGCCTACTACCGGGTCAACATCGACCCCGCGCAGCTGGTGGCGCGGGGATCCCAGACGATCGCCTGCATGCTTCGCACGGAGCGGGGGCTGACGCCGGTGGCCGTTCCGGACCGGCTGCGGCGGGCTCTCGAGCGCTATTCGGATCAGCTGGTAGGTGGAGGAGTGCAGTGAACACACAGATCCTGCGATGGCGCGAGGGCACGGCACGGCGCCGGGTCGCGGCCATGCCGTCAGGTACCAAGACCGCGATCAGCATCGTCGGCTGCGGCCAGATGGGCTCGGCGCTGGCGCGGGCGCTGTCCGGCAAGGGCACCCGGCTGTTCGTGACCAGCCGGGTGCGCCGGTCGGCCGCCCAGCTGGCGCGGCAGGTCCAGGGCGCCGTCGCCGGTCCGCTGGAATGGGCGGTGGCCAACGGCGACGTGGTGATCCTGGCCACGCCGGTCGACGCCACGTGCGAGGAGATCGCTCCGCGCATCCAGGGCCTGGTGAACGACAAGGTGCTCATCGACGTGTCCAATCCCGGCCTGGTGGACAACCGGGGCCGGCCCGACATCTCCGCCGCCGAGCGCATCGCGCAGGCCATGCCCGGCGGGTACGTGGTGAAGGCGCTGAACTGCGTGGCCGCCAAGCGGCTCGGCGAGCTGAGCTCCGGCCACGAGCGGCTGACCATTCCCGTGGCGGGTGACGACATGTGGGCCAAGGCCTGCGTGGCCGACCTGGTCCACCGCATCGGCTTCGACACGGCCGACGCCGGAGCGCTGTCGAGCAGCCGCTGGATCGAGGGGCTCAGCTGGCTGCTGTTGCAGATCGAGAACTCGGCCGACGCGGACGAGACCGTGCGGCTGCCCTTGCTGCGGGTCGCGGCCGCCGAGGCGGGCGCCGCTCAGGGAGGAATGTCATGACCGTCACCCAGCAGCCCGTGCGGCCGGCCGCGGTACCCACCCGGCGCGCCCTGGTCGTCGTCCTGAGCGTCGTGGGCGGCGCCGTGCTGAGCATGATCTGGTCGGCGACGTTCGTCGACAAGGTCATCGGCGGCACCGTCGCCACCACCCTCCTGGGAGGCGACCCTCAGGACTTCGCCTTCACCGGCACCGCGGCGGGGATGATCTTCGCCTTCGTCACCGGCGTGGCGGGCACCTTCACCGCGTGCAACGTGGCCGTCTTCGGTGCCCTCGCGCCGATGTTCGGCGAAGGGGAGGGGGTGCGCGGCCGGATGGTCAGCGCGCTGCGCCCGCTCGGCTGGCTCGTCGTGGGCATGGTGGTGGTCTCCGCCACCTACGGCGTGATCGCCGCCCTGGTGGGCGACGGCATGCCGCAGGCCTCGACCGCGCCCTCCGGCCCCGGGCTCTCCCCGCGCTCCGTCCAGTCCATGGTGGCCTTCGGCCTGATCGGGCTGGTGATGATCTATCTCGGGCTGGCCGCGCTGAACGTGGTCCGCGACCCGCTGCGGCGGATCTCGGCGCGCTTCCCGCACGCCCGTGTCCTGCTCATGGGCGCGCTCATCGGCGGGTTCCTCGTCGGCCGCCCGTACGGGCTGTTCCGGCAGCTCTTCCGGGACACCGCCGCCAGCCACGACCCCTTCTACGGCGCGCTGGCCTTCGTCCTGCAGTCAGCCGGCAACATCCTCCTGGTCGCGGTGCTCTTCCTGGCCCTGGCCGGGTTCGCGGGTGGCCGGCTGCACCGGTGGTTCACCGCCAAGCCGGGCCGGGCGGCCGTGGTCGCCGGGTCGGCGCTCCTCGTGGTCGGCGTGTTCACCCTGCTGTACTGGGACGTCAGGCTGCTGGCCCGCCGCGAGCTCATCTGGTATCCGATGGCGCCCTGGTCCTAGCCGATCGACAGCACCTCGCGCTGGACCCGTTCCACTTCGGGGGACGGGTCCACGCCCAGTTCGCTGTCGAGCACGGCACGCAGGTGCTCGTAGGCCAGCAGCGCCTCGCTGCGCCGTCCGGACCGGTGGAGAGCCGTGATGAGCTGCGCGTGGAACCACTCGTTCAGCGGGTGGGTCGTCACCAGCCCGCGCAACTCGCCCACGAGCTGGCGGTGCAGCCCCAGGTCCAGCTCGGTCTGGATGACCAGCTCGTACGCGTGCAGCCGCTTCTCCTCCAGGAAGACCGCGTGGGCCTGCAGCGCCCGCCCCTGGGCCACGGTGGCCAGGGCGGCGCCGGTCCACAGGTCCAGCGCCTGCCGGAACGTGCGGGCGGCGGCTTCCCTGTCGCCCTCCTCGAGCAGCCGGTGACCTTCGTCGAGACGCCGGTGGAACAGCGTGGCGTCCACGGTGTCCTCCTCGGCGCGCAGCAGGTAGCCGTGCGGCGTGGTGACCAGGCGGGCCCGGCCCAGCAGCGTGCGCAGGCGGTAGACGTAGGTCTGGGCGGTCGTCACGGCGGTCTTGGGAGTGCGCTCCCCCCAGAGCTCGTCCACCAGCGCGTCCAGCGGCACGGCCTGGTTGTTCCCCTGGAGGAGCAGCAGGGAGAGCACCTGGCGCAGGCGCGCCGCCCTGGGCGTGATGTCGAGGCGGTCGCGGCACACCGCGACCGGGCCCAGCACGCGGAACTCGATCATCTGAGCACCGTCCTTCCGCCCCGTGAACGGATCGACGGTACGGCCGGCCCCCGCCGTGGACAAGACCGCTCACCGAAGGTTCGCTTCGCGGTCCGAAGGATACAAGGGCTCGCGGACTCGCCATAAGGTGAGGGGGTTTGGGGGTTTCATGGCAACCGATGGTGACCGTGTGAACACCGGGCCCCGGGTCGTGACCGCGACCGTCGTGGGCACCGTCATCGAGTCCTACGACCTGGCGCTGTTCGGGCTGGGCGCGGCACTGGTCTTCGGCGAACAGTTCTTCCCCGAGGCCCGGCCGGGCACGGCGATGCTCGCCTCGCTGGCCACCTTCGCCGTCGGCCTGCTGGCCAGGCCGATCGGCGGCATCGTGATGAGCCATCTGGGTGACCGCCTGGGCCGGGTCCCCGTCCTGGTGCTCACCTTGGTGCTGATGGGCACGGCCACGGTCGGCATCGGCGTGCTGCCCGGCTACGAGACCATCGGGGTGGCCGCCCCCGTCCTGCTCGTCCTGCTCCGCCTGGCGCAGGGATTCGGCGCCGGAGCCGAGTTCGTCGGCGCGATCCTCGTCGCGGCCGAGTCGGGCCCGCCGGAGCGCAGGGGCATGCGGGCCGCGCTGCCGAGCATCGGCTACTTCGCCGGCATCGTGCTGGCCACGGTGGCGTTCGCCGGCTTCGCCACCCTGCCGCCCGACCAGTTCGCCGCCTGGGGCTGGCGTGTTCCGTTCCTGCTGAGCGCCCTCACCCTGGCGGTGGGCCTCTACACGCGGCTGCGGATCTCCGAGACGGAGGCGTTCCAGGCCTCCTCCGGGCGGCGGGAGCGGCTGCCGCTGTGGAGCCTGGTCCGTCACCAGCCCCGCCGCCTGCTGGTGGCGTTCGCGGCCAACGGGCCCTTCGTCGCGGTCTACTACCTGGTGTCGGTGTTCCTGCTCCACTACGTCAGCCGGACACTGGGCCTGCCGCCGGCCGTCGGGCTGACGGCCAACGTGGTGGCGGGCACCGCCGCGGTGCTGGCCGTACCGGTCTTCGGCCGGCTGGCCGACCTGGTCGGTCGGCGCCCCGTCTGGTTCTTCGGCTGCCTGTTCCTGATCGCCTTCGCCGGTCCGATGATCGTCCTGCTGGACACCGGACGGCCCCTGCTCGTCGTGCTCGCGGTCACGATGGCCACGGCCGGCGGCCTGGTCGCCATGGGCGTGGCGCAGGCCTCGCTGTTCATCGAGATGTTCGAGACGCGGTATCGCTTCAGCGGCGTCGTGGTGGCGCGGGAGACCAGTGCCGCCCTGTTCGGCGGACCCATGCCGCTCGTCGCCGCCGCCCTCGTCCAGGCGGCCGGCGGCGCGTCGTGGCCGCTCGCCGTCCTGATCGTGGTGCTGGCGGCGGCCTCGCTGGTGGCGGTCCTGTTCGCGCCCGAGACCCGCGCGGCCGACCTGGTCGGTCAGACGGTGGCCTCCCGCCGTCCGGGCAGCGGGACCAGAAGCTCGACGTGAGAGCCGCGGCCCGGCCAGGAGGAGACGGTCAGCGTGCCGCCCATCAGCTCGGCCCGCTCCCGCATCGACGACAGCCCGACGCTGCGCGACCTGCCCGCCCGGCCGGTGTCGAACCCGACGCCGTCGTCCTCGACGGAGGCCCGCAGGTCGTGGGGTGAGATGTCGATCCTGGCCAGCACCACGGCGGGGGCGCCGTGGGCGACGGCGTTGCGGATGGCCTCCCTGATGACGAGGAAGGACTCGTCGCGCACGGCTGGTGGCGCCCACGTCTCGTCGCCGTTGACGCTCACCCTGATGGTCACCTCGTCGGTGCGCAACGTCTCGGTGAAGGTGAGCAGCGCCTTCTCCATGCTGGTCACGGTGTCCTCGAAACGCAGCTCCGAGGTGACGGCGCGCAGGTTCTGCATCGCCTCGCCGACGGCCTGCTTGGCCTTGCCCGCCCGCGAAGCGGCCCGTGACGGCCCGCTCGTGGCGAACATCTCGAAGAGCTCCAGCTGGCGGTGGGCGACGCTGAGCCCCGGCCCCACCCGGTCGTGCAGCTCCCGGGCGATACGGCGACGCTCGTTGAGATGCGCCCGGTGGATGATGTTGAGCAGGTAGCCGGTGTACGCGCTGGCCGCCTCCCTGATCCTGGTGTTGATGCTCTCGTTCACCGCCAGGGCGGTCAGCGTCAGCAGCTCCAGCGGGGCCTGCTCGGTGGAGACGTGGCGCTCCACCTCGCCGAGGATGAGCTCGAAGAGGGTGCCCGCCGCCCGCAGCGAGTCACGCGGGTCGAGCCGGCTCGCGGCCCTGCTCTCGCCGATGTCCCTGGTGAGCAGCCACCGCTCGCTGTCCATGGTGACCTTCCGGTCCCGCAGGCTGCGGATCAGGTCGGTCAGGGTGGCGTTCGCCTGAGCCATCGCCTGGGCCCTCGACTCGCGCTCGCGGACGATCGGATTGCCCGCTTCATGAAGTTCCCTCTCGTAGGCGAGCAGCATCGCGGCTCGCTCCTTCTCAAGGGAGCGCGCTAAGTCGTCCCACGGCGACCCATGGGGCTTGGCGTCTGCGGCCACGGGCCCTCCACTCGCGGCAACCAACCGAAGCCCGCCAGGTTGGGAGCAACGGTGTCAACTGGACACCACTGAGGGTACGCCGACTGACACGAGTTGACACAGGTGCGTCACGTACTGCGTGGCCATGAAGCCTCGGTAGAGGCGGCGTTTCCTGCAGCGCCCGCCCCGCGACGCGTGGGTCAGGGCCAGGACGGCGACCACGCCCGCTCCCAGCGTCAGCGCGCAGGCCGGCAGGCCCAGTCCCGGCGCGACGGTCGCCACGGCCAGCCAGAGGCACCCGGCCAGGGCGGCGGCCGCGACCGCCAGGAGGCGGCGCAGGAGCGGCTCGCCGTACAGCACCGCGACCGTGCGCCGTCCCGCCGCGGCGTCGCCCGGCGCGTCCGGGAGGTCCTTGGCCATCGTGCCCACGAGGCCGACCCACAGCGACATCACCACCGCGAACAGGAGTGTCCCCGCGTCCGGCGTCGTGCCGTGGGCGACGCTGGCGTATCCGGCCAGGTAGCTGAGGAGCGCGGCGGCCACCCCGATGCCGGGCGCGCCCAGCGTGTGGCGCTTGAGGCTGAGCGGGGGCATCGAGTACGCGTGGCCGAGCACCAGCACGGCGGCCACCGCCGGGGCGAGCGTGGGGACGAGCAGGACGGCGCCCACCATGGACAGCGCCGCGGCCGCCTTCGCGACCGCCGCGGCCGACTCCGGCCTCAGCTCGCCTGCCGCGATGGGGCGGCGGGAGTCGTTGGCCCGGTCCTCGTGGACGTCGGTCACCCCGTTGAGCAGGTAGGCCGACAGGATCGCCAGGACCCATACCGCCGCCCCGCCCAGCACCCCTGGCGCCGACGACCCCAGCCACGCGGCGGCTCCCGCGCCCCCCTGTATGGCCGGCGAGCCGAGCCACTCGGGCGCGGCGCCCGCCACCTCCGGCACCGATCCCCCGATCATGGAGGACACCCCGAGCGCCGCGCCGGTGACGAACCTGAGCAGATACATCGCCAGGACCGACGGGCGCGCCTCGACGAGGCACTTCAGGAGCGTGCGAGCGGGGACGCGGCGCGGAACGGCCTCCTGGGTCACCATGGCGTGATTATGAGCCCGCTCGCGGACTTCCGTTAATGCGGATCTCGAAGGGGGTAGCGGATCCTACATCTTTCGATACCGGTGATTGTCCGGCCTCCGCGGCACCCGCTCTTTCGGGTCCGGACTTGTTGGAGTCGCGTTCCGTTGTTAACGTCGGCCTACCGTCTCGACCATCTCATTATAGGAGAGGACGGCACCCCGGAAATGAGCAGCGGAACAGGCGAGGTAATTTTCGACTGGAACCGGTCACGGCTCCGCCCACCCGAGCCGGAGCCGACCGGGCAGGTGGAGCTGAACGACGAGTCGCTCCGTGACGGGCTGCAGAGCCCCTCCGTCCGCCAGCCCACCCTCGAGGA
The DNA here is from genome assembly GCF_053605785.1 of Nonomuraea sp. NPDC003754. NCBI lineage: Bacteria > Bacillati > Actinomycetota > Actinomycetes > Streptosporangiales > Streptosporangiaceae > Nonomuraea > Nonomuraea sp. NPDC003754. Next base: position 34,788 of record NZ_JBSGJX010000033.1, on the reverse strand, counting down.
ACGGGCCGCGCTCCTCCGGCTGATGGCCAGGCTGGGGATCGACGCCGCCAGCATCGGCATGCCGGCCACCGGGTCCGAGGCCGCGTTCTTCGCCGCCCGGCTCGCCCGGCACGCCGAGGACCTGCGGTTGCCGCTGGAGCTCCATTGCGCCGCCCGGACCGTTCCGGAAGACATCATTCCCATCGCGCAAATCAGCCAGGACACGGGTCGCGTCATCGGCGTAATGGCGTTTATCGGAACGAGTCCCATAAGGATATATACAGAAGGTTGGACGGAAAACCATCTGGTTAATTCGGTCACCGCGGCCATGCAATTCGGGCGGCGGGAGAATCTGCCGGTGTGCATCGTGGTGGAGGACGCCACGCGAACCTGCCCCGACATGCTCCGGCTCATCGCGCACGTGGCCCTGTACGAGGGCGCCGAGCGGATCTGCCTCTGCGACACGGTCGGCCACGCCACGCCGCGAGGCACCCGGGCGATCGTCGGCTACGTGGCCGAGGAGATCCTCGCCGCCCACGGCTTCGGGTCCGTGCCCATCGAATGGCACGGGCACAACGACCGGGGGCTGGGCCTGGCCAACGCGCTGGCCGCGATCGAGGCGGGCGTCGACAGGGTGCACGGCACCGCGCTCGGCATGGGGGAGCGCTGCGGCAACACCGCCATGGACCAGCTGCTGGTGAACCTGCACCTGTCCGGCGACACGCGTGAGCTGCGCGCGCTGCCCGACTACTGCGCGCTCGCGGCCGCCGCCTGCGAGCGGCCCATCCCCGTCGACTATCCGGTGGTCGGGGCCGACGCCTTCCGCACCGCGACCGGTGTGCACGCCGCCGCCGTGGCCAAGGCCGAGTTCGCGGGGAACCTCCCGCTCGCCGACCGCGTCTACTCCGCCGTCCCCGCCTCCGCGGTGGGCCGGTCGCAGCAGATCGACATCGGGCCCGCCAGCGGCCGGTGGAACGTGGTGCACTGGATGCGCCGGCGCGGCCTTCCCGCTGATGGCGAGGTGGTCGACGACATCCTTCGCCTGGCGCGTCGGTCCCACCGGGTGCTGACCGACTCCGAACTCCTGATGATGGCGGGCGCGAGAAGCTGACGCGATGCATCGCGCTGACCGTCGACCTGGGTTACTCTGAGTCCGGCTTGTCAGCTGGCGCCGGATACATCCCAGAGGGGCTATCACGTGGATGGACCGCGATGACACGCGAGGCCCAGGAACCCATCAGGGTCTTGCTCGTCGATGACCATGTCCTGGTGAGGGAGGGGCTGCGCGAACTCCTGGAGGCGCAGGCCGGGATGGTCGTGGTCGGGGAGGCCGGCGACAGCGAGTCGGCGGTCGCCCTCGTGGCCAGGGAACGGCCGCACGTCGTGCTGCTCGACGTCGAGATCCCCGGCGACGACGCTCCGACGACCGTGGCCCGCATCCATCGGCACTCGCCCGAGACGCAGGTGCTGATCCTGAGCATGTACGACGGGCCGGAACTGCTCCGCAGCCTGCTCGCCGCGGGGATCAGGGGCTACCTGCTGAAGAGCGCCAGCATCCAGGAGGTCGTGTCGGCCATCCACAGCGCCCGCTGCGGCGACGGGCGGGTGCTGCTCGCCGTCTCCCGCGAGAGCCTGGCCCAGGTCGACGGGCAGTCCTCTGACCTGCTGTCCGACCGGGAACGTGAGGTGCTCACCCTGGCCGCCCAGGCGCTCACCAACACCCAGATCGGCTCCCGGCTCGGCCTGACGGAGGCCACCGTCAAGCGGCACCTGCGCAACATCTTCATCAAGCTGGGCGCCGTGTCCAGGATCGACGCGGTCAACAAGGCCGTCAGCGCGTCCCTGATCAAGGTCGACAAGGTCCACAACGGGCGGTGACCGGGCCGCCTCGCGGGTCCTCAGCGAGTGAAGACCCGCTCGAGCCCGGCACGCTGCTCGGGCGCCAGCCGGACGTGCTTGGCGGCGAGGTTCATCTCCAGGTGCAACGGGTTGCGCGTGCTCGGGACGACCACGACGTCCTCCCCCTGGGCCAGCAGCCAGGCCAGCGCCAGGCGGGACAGGCTGACGTTGAGCTCGGCGGCCATCTCCTCGGCGAGCGGCAGCAGCCGTACGCTCTGCCGCAGCCGCTCGCCACGGAAGCGGGGGTCGAGCCGGCGAGGATCGCCGGAGCGCAGGTGTTCGGGAGCGCGGATCCTGCCGGTGAGGAGTCCCCGCCCGAGGGGGCAGCCGGCGATCACCCCGATGCCGAGCGAGCGCGCGACGGGCAGCAGTTCGGCCTCGATGTCGCGGTGCACGAGTGAGTACTCCCTCACCAGCGCGGTCACGGGATGGATCCGGTGCGCCCGCCGGAGCTGGTCGGCGGAGACACCGGACAGCCCGATGTGGCGGACCTTCCCGGCGGTGACCAGGGCGCCGAGCCTGCCGACCGTCTCCTCCAGCCCCGCCGGGCAACGGCTGACGTAGAACAGGTCGAGGTGGCCGGTGCCCAGCTCGCGCAGCCACGCGTCGCAGGCCCGCTCCACGTCCCCCGTCGCGTCCCCCGCCACCACGACGGCGCGCTCGCGGCGTCCGGCGAGAGCTCGCCGGACGACACCGGTGGCCCGGTCCGGGCTGACGCCGGTCTCCAGGAGGGCCGGGCCGGCTCCGAGCGCCTGCCGGAGGACGCGCACGCCGTCGGCGCCCTTCACCGCGCCGTAGAAGCCACTGAGAGCCGCGCAGCCGAGGCCGACCGGTGGTAGCGCCAGCTCGCCGATCCTCCTCAGACGCGCGGTGGCCGGTGTGCTCTCAGGCATCAGTCCAGAGCAGCGCACGCCGTCCGATGTCCGTGGTGCGCGGCGCGGGCGCGCGCGACCAGTCGTACTCGATCCCCGCGAGCGGTCGCGGCGCGCTCTTCCGGGGCTTTCCGGCCGGGACCTGGTCCGCACCGTCCACCCGGGCGCGGATCGCGCCGGGCCGCCATCGAGTCATCATGGTGCACCTCTGGGTCTTCCGCCGGGGCGGGCGGACCCTCCCCGCATGGATGCCTCCAGTGTGTTCCTCCGGGTTCGCGGCGGCCAAGCACGCGCCTAGCCCGGAGGCCGCCGTTGGTGCCTGCCCGCCGGGGCAGACCCTGCCTGGTCATCCGGGCCTGGTCATCCGGGCCTGGTCATTCGGGCCTGGTCATCCGGGTACGCCAACCGGCTATGGACTCCGTGGTTCTCCTCGCCACTTCAATAAAATAGAGTGGTTAGGGGAAGGCGGTCACCGTCGGCGCGTTGGAGGCGGCACATGGTCCATGCCAGGCGTAACTACGGCCAGTACTGCGGGCTCGCCGCCGCCCTCGACGTCATCGGTGAGCGGTGGACACTGCTCATCATCAGGGAGCTGCTGCTGGGGCCGCGCCGCTACAGCGACCTCATCGCCGCGCTGCCGGGCGTCGGCACCAACCTGCTGGCCGAGCGGCTGAAGTTCCTCACCGCCGAGGGCGTGCTCCGCAAGGTGGCCGACGACCAGGGCAAGGACCGGGGCTACGAGCTGACCGAGGTCGGCCGGCAGCTGCGCGAGCCGGTGCTCAGCCTGGCCCGGTGGGGGCTGCCGTTCCTGGACGCGCCGACGCCCGAGGAGATCGTCCGGCCGTACTGGGGGTTCCTGGCGGTGCAGGCCATGATCGACGACTCGCGGGTGCCCGACCTGGACGAGGTGTACGAGTTCCAGGTCGACGACGTGCTCTTCCACGTCGTCGTCAAGGACGGCGGCGCCGTCGCGGTCGAGGGCGGCTATCCCGGCTCGCCCACGGTGACCGCCGTCACCGATGCCCGCACGTTCATGGAGATCGGTTCCAAGCGGCTCTCGCCCTTCGGCGCCGTGGTGTCGGGGCGGCTGACGTTGCAGGGCCCGCCGGAGGCGATCCTGCGGGTGAGCGCCCTCCTCGGGCTGGTGCCCGAGGGGACGCCCGACCAGGCGCGCGGTGCCGCGAGCCGCTGAGCGGGGCGCCGCTACGGCGCGGGCCGCTCCACGCCGGTCACGTGCAGGGCTCCCTCCCTCACGCTGACGAGCACGTGCTGGCCGGAGCGCAGCTCGCCGTAGAGGATCTTCTCCGACAGCACGTCCTCCAGCTCGCGCTGGATGGTACGGCGCAGCGGCCGGGCGCCCATGACCGGGTCGTAGCCCCGGTCGGCCAGCAACCGCTTGGCCTCCCCGGACACCTCCAGCTCCATTCCGCGCTCCGCCATCCGCTCGGCCACCCGCGCCAGCATCAGGTCGAGGACGAGGATGATCTCCTGCGAGGCGAGCTGGTGGAAGACGACGATGTCGTCGACCCGGTTGAGGAACTCGGGCCGGAAGTGCTGCTTGAGCTCCTCCTGCACCTTGCCCTTCATCCGGTCGTAGGTGGACCCGCCCACGTCGGAGGCGGCGAACCCGATCCCGATGCCCTTGGAGATGTCGCGGGTGCCGAGGTTGGTGGTCATGATGATGACCGTGTTCTTGAAGTCGACCACCCGGCCCTGGGCGTCGGTCAGCCGGCCGTCCTCCAGGATCTGCAGCAGCGTGTTGAAGATGTCCGGGTGGGCCTTCTCGATCTCGTCGAACAGCACGACCGAGAATGGCTTGCGCCGTACCTTCTCGGTCAGCTGGCCGCCCTCCTCGTATCCGACGTAGCCGGGCGGGGAGCCGAACAGCCGCGACACGGTGTGCTTCTCCATGAACTCCGACATGTCCAGCATGATCAGGGCGTCTTCGTCGCCGAAGAGGAACTCGGCCAGCGTCTTGGACAGCTCGGTCTTGCCGACGCCCGAGGGGCCGGCGAAGATGAACGACCCGCCGGGACGGCGCGGGTCCTTCAACCCGGCGCGGGTGCGCCGGATCGACCGGGACAGGCCCTTGATGGCGTCGTCCTGGCCGATGATCCGCCTGTGCAGCTCGTCCTCCATGCGCAGCAGCCGCTGCGACTCCTCCTCGGTCAGCTTGACGGCCGGGATGCCGGTCGCCCTGGCCAGCACCTCGGCGATGAGCTCCTCGGTCACCTCGCGTGGCACCGCATGGGCGGCGCCCCGGCGGATGCGGATGCGTGAGCCGGCCTCGTCGATGAGGTCGATCGCCTTATCGGGCAGGAAACGGTCGCTGATGTAGCGGTCGGCCAGCTGCGCGGCGGCCACCAGCGCGCCGTCGGTGATCGAGACCCGGTGGTGGGCCTCGTAGCGGTCACGCAGCCCCCTGAGGATCTCGATCGTGTGCGAGAGGGACGGCTCGGGCACCTGGATCGGCTGGAAACGCCGCTCCAGCGCGGCGTCCTTCTCCAGGTACTTGCGGTACTCGTCGAGGGTGGTCGCCCCGATGGTCTGCAGCTCGCCACGAGCCAGCATGGGCTTGAGGATGTTGGCCGCGTCGATCGCGCCCTCGGCCGCCCCCGCCCCCACCAGGGTGTGCAGCTCGTCGATGAACAGGATGACGTCGCCGCGGGCGCGGATCTCCTTGAGCACCTTCTTCAGCCGCTCCTCGAAGTCGCCCCGGTAGCGGGAGCCGGCGACCAGCGCTCCGAGGTCCAGCGTGTAGAGCTGCTTGTCCTTGAGCGTCTCGGGCACGTCCCCGTCGACGATCATCTGGGACAGCCCCTCGACGACGGCGGTCTTGCCGACGCCGGGCTCGCCGATCAGCACCGGGTTGTTCTTGGTCCGCCGGGAGAGCACCTCCATGACCCGCTCGATCTCCTCCTCGCGGCCGATCACCGGGTCCAGCCTGCCTTCGCGGGCCGCCTCGGTGATGTTCATGCCGAACTGGTCGAGGATGGAGGACTTGGGCTTGGGCGGCGCGACCGGGGGACGCTGGTCGTCCTCGTCCCCGATCTCGTCCCCCTGGAGGATCCTGGTGACCTCGTTGCGGATGCCGGTGGGCTCGGCGCCCTGCGAGGCCAGCACCTGCGCTGCCACCCCTTCGCCCTCCCTGATCAGCCCCAGCAGCAGGTGCTCGGTGCCGATGTGGTCGTGGCCGAAGAAGAGCGCCTCGCGCAGCGCCAGCTCGAGCACGCGCTTGGCGCGGGGGGTGAAGGGGATGTGCCCGTCATGCGGCCGCTCGCCGGGCAGGCTGATCGAGACGACCCCCGTCTGGACCGCGTCCAGCCCGATGCCGAGCTTGGTCAGGGCGAGCGCCGCCACCCCCTGCCCCTCCAGGAGCAGGCCGAGCAGCAGGTGCTCGGTGCCGAGATAGTCGTGGTTGAGTTTCCTGGCCTCCTCCTGAGCCAGGACGAGAACCCGCCGCGCGCGGTCGGTGAACCTCTCGAACATTCCTCGCTCCCGGAAGGCCGACGACTACTATTACTTTCTAAAGTTCGCTCGTTCACAGCTTCATGGCAAGAGGTTCGCCCACAGGTGATGCGGCTCGATCCGCGGGGTGAGCTATCGCGGTGAGGACGAACCCGTCGGTCACGCGCCACCTTCCCGCGAACTCCGTCAGCAGCTCACCCCCGTGAACGGTGGCGATCTTCGACAGGTGGGCGTGGAACGTCCCCGCCGACGGATCGATCGTGACGGTGGCCTCGGAGAAGTCCAGCCAGCGCCGGGCAAGGGGGAACCAGGCCTTGTAGACCGACTCCTTGGCGCTGAACAGCACCCGGTCCCAGTGCACGCCGGAGGGCAGCCCGGCCAGCGCCCAGCGCTCGGTCCGCAGCGAGATCATGTCGAAGACCCCGTCAGGCAGCGGCTCGTGCGGCTCGGCGTCGATCCCGATGGTCAGGACCTGCGTGTCCATCGCGACGGCGCACGCGCGGTAACCCGCGCAGTGCGTGATGCTGCCGACCACGCCGTCGGGCCAGGCGGGCGCGCCGCGCTCGCCCCGGGGCACGGGGACGGGAGGCAGCCCGAGCCGGGCCAGGGCGCGCCGCGCGCAGGCGCGGCCAGTGGTGAACTCGCGGCGCCTGGAGTCGACGGCCCGCTGCACCGCGACGGCCTCCTCCTCGAACAGCGTGGCGCCGGGCCGGTCGGCGAACAACTCGGCCACGGCGACGCCCTTGGGCAGGATGTCCTCGATCACACCGGCTCCAGTACGGGAAGGACCTGGCGGAAGATGTCGTGCGGCAGTCCACGCCGCTCCCACTCGCGCGGGTAGCCGACGGAGACCTCCTCGAAGCGCACGCCGTCATGCCAGGTGACCCGGGGGATGTGCAGATGGCCGTAGATCACCGCGGCCGTGCGGAACCTGCGGTGCCAGTCGGCCGTCAGCTCGGTGCCGCACCACAGGGCGAACTCCGGATGGCGCAGGATCGCCGTCGGCTCGCGGACCAGCGGGAAGTGGTTGACCATGACGATCGGCACGTCCGGGTCGCAGGCCGCCAGCCTGCGCTCGCTCTCGGCCACGCGCGCCCGGCACCAGTCCTCCCTGGTCGGGTAGGGGTCGGGGTGGAGCAGGAACTCGTCGGTGCACACCACGCCGGCCTCGTGGGCCAGTGCCAGCGCCTCCTGCTTGGTGGCGCAGCCGGCCGTACGGAAGCTGTAGTCGTACAGGACGAACAGGGGCGCGATCGTGACCGGCCCGCCCTCCCCTGTCCAGACCGGGAAGGGATCCTCCGGGGTCAGCACACCCAGGCTGCGGCACAGCTGGACCAGAGCGCGGTACTTGCCGTCACCCTGCAACTGGAGGCGATCGCCCGGTACCGTCCACAGCTCGTGGTTGCCGGGGGCCCACACCACCTTGGCGAAGCGGGCGCGCAACGTGGCCAGCGCCCAGGCGATGTCCTCCCAGCGCTCGGCCACGTCCCCGGCGATCAGCAGCCAGTCGTCCGTCGGTTCGCGCGGCAGATCCTCCAGCAGTTCCCGGTTCCTCGCGTACCCGACGTGCAGGTCGCTCACCGCGACCAGTCTTCCCGCCACCACACCTCCCAGATCGCCCATACTCCGATGATCGCGTGCCGGCGCCCGATTGCCCAGTGAGCTGTCGCTCGCCCGACAGATGCCGAGCGGGCCGGTCGGTGCCTGCCTACCTTGCCGAGTATGGCTACCGAAGCAGCCCGTCCACGGCACTGGGACGGGGGAGTGAACGGTGACAGTGCCAGCTCTTGGTCGGCGGCGACGGTCCGGGACACCTGGGTGAGTGCCGGGCTGCTCGTCCTCCGTGTGGCGCTCGGCGCCACCTTCCTCCTGCACGGCGTGCAGAACCTGTTCGGCGCGTGGACCGGATGGGACACCGCCAAGATGGCCGGCTACCTCGGCTCCAAGGGAGTCGGGGCGTCCCAGGCCTTCTCGTGGATCACCGCGGTCTCCGAGGTGATCGCCGGCGTCCTGCTCCTGGCAGGGCTGCTCACCTCGGTGGGCGCGGCGATCGTGGTGGTCACGATGGCCGCCTCCAGCTACATCAAGCTCTCCGCGGGCGGCGGCTTCTTCATGCCGACGGGCTTCGAGTGGGAGCTGGCCGTGCTCGCGGGCGGGCTGGGCCTCCTGCTGGCCGGAGCGGGCAGGTTCGCCCTGGACAGCAAGCTGTCCGGCCGGGCCCTCGGCCGCGTCAGGGCGATCGCGGCCGTGCTCACGGTGCTCGCGTTCGTGGCCATCGTCCCGTTCATCAAGTGATCGTCGGCCGGCGGGCCGCCGTACCCGAGGAGACCCGGTGAACAGAGCTCTCGTCGCTCTGGTGACGTTCGTGTCCGTGGCGGTCGGCGGCTGGCTGGCCCTCGCGCTGGGCGGGGAGGAACGCGGCGGCGTGCCGCACCGCCCGGTGCTCGTCGACGGCCGGGTGCCGGCCACGCTGTACGTGCCGGGCACGGTCACGGCTCCGGGCGTCCTGGGCATGCCTGACCCGCCTCCGCAGGGGAGCAGGCCGCCCGTGGTCGTGATCGCACACGGCCACTCCGCCGACCAGGCCACCATGAGCGTGCTCGCGCGGCGCGTGGCCGCCGCGGGCTACGCGGTGGTCACCTTCGACTTCCGCGGCCACGGCCTGAGCACCGAACGGCACCAGTCGGCCGGGTTCGAGGGCATGCGCTCCGATCTGGACGCCGTCCTCACCTGGCTGGGCACGGTCCCCTACGTGGACCCGGCCAAGGTCGTCGTCGTCGGCCACTCGATGGGCGCCGCCGGCGTGCTCGGCTTCGCGGTGCGCGATCGGCGGCCCGTCGCGACCGTCGCCATGGGCGGCGCCATGGGCGGCGTCGAACCCGGCACCAGAGCCAGGAACGTCCTGTTCGTGGTGGCGGAGGGCGACGCGGGCGTCGTGCGGGAGGGCGCCGAGCGCACGGCCCGCCTGTGGTCGGGCACCCCGCTCGCCTACGGCCAGGTCAACGGCGACCACGCTCAGGGCACGGCCGTGGCCCTGCGGGAGGTGGCCGGGACCAACCACCTGACCATGCTCTTCTCGGACCTGACGGCCGGTTACGTGGTGGACTGGGTGGCCAAGGTGACCGGCCGTCCGGCCACGCCGTCCGGCGCCGCGGATCGGCGGCCGCTGCTGACGGTGCTCTACCTGCCCTGCGCCGCCGTACTCCTCACGCTCGTGGGCTTCGCCGGCGGCGCGCTGGCCCGCAGCGGCGAGCCGACCGCCGAGGCGGGGCGTCCCGTGCTCGGCCTTCTGCTGGTGGGCGGCGCGCTGCTGCTGCCGCTGCCGTGGCTGGCCTGGGGTGACGCGGGCCACCTGCTCGGGATGGAGGCGGGCGGCGCGCTGGCGGTGCTGCTGGGCGTCGCGGGAACGATCCTCCTGGCCGTGGGCCGGCTCACTCCGGCACGGCAGTGGCTCCCGGCTGCGCAGGCGTGGTCCGCACGACACACGCTCGCGCCCGCCGCGCTGGTCCTCGTGGGCGTGATCGTCGTGCTGACCCCGCTCGGGGCGATGGTGCACGGACTGGTGCCCACCCCGAAGCGCGTGCTGCTCTGGGCGCTCGCGACCGCGCTGATCCTGCCCTTCTTCCTGGCCGCCGACCGGTTGCTGCGCCGCGGCCGCCCGCCGGCCGCCGCGGCCAAGTCGCTCGCGGCTCGCCTGCTGATGCTGGCCGTTGTCATGATTGGCGTCATCACCCAGGTGCTGCCTGGCATGCTGGGGTTGTACGTCATGGTGCTGGCGCCCATCCTGCTCCTGCTCGAACTGGCCGCCTACGGCCTGTACGCGCTGGGCCGCGACCACAGGGTCACCGCGTTCGTGCAGGCGGGGGCGGTGGCGTGGGTGCTGAGCCAGTTGTCGCCGATCATGTGGTGAGGTGGAGCCGAGGTGTCACGTCCCGCTCTGTTCGAGTCGGCCACGCCCGAGTACGTCAAGGCGCGGGCCGAACTGCTGAGCGCCGAACGCCGGTTGCGCGAGCTGGGCGAGCAGGTGGCCGCGCGGCGGCGGGCCCTGCCCCCGGGGCCCGAGCTGGACGATGACCCGCCGCTCGCCGCGCTCGACGGCTCGCCGGCGCGCCTGAGCGGGCTGTTCGGCGACCATCACACGCTGCTCGTCTACAACATGATGTTCGACGAGGACTGGCCGGAGCCGTGCCCCCTGTGCTCCATGTGGGTCGACGGCATCGACGCCGTCACCCCGCACCTGCTCGAGCGCACCGCGGTGGCCGTCATGGCGCCCGCCGGACCCGCGCGCCTGGCCGAGGTGGCGCGGCGCCGGCAGTGGCGGTGGGTGCCCCTCTACTCCACGCGTCCCGGCGACCTCACCGACCGGCTCGGGCTGCGCGCCCATCCCGGTGACCTCGAACCCGTGGTGACCGTCTACGACAGGTCCGACGGGCGCGTCAGGATCTCCTGGCAGGGCTCGGCCATGCTGAGCGACCCCGGCGACGAGCCGTACCAGCCGGGTGACGGCGGCGACGCCCGCGGCCTCGACCTGCTCTGCGCGACCTGGTCGCTGCTCGACCTGCTGCCGCAGGGCCGGGGCGACTGGTATCCCAGCCGCCCGGCCCGCTGACCTTTCAGCGGCAGAGTTTGATCATCGTGTCGATCGCCCGGTCGATCTGCTCCACGTCGTTGTACAGGTGCGGGGAGACCCGGACCGCGGGCAGCTCGTCCCGCACGCCGGGGCGGGCGAAGCGGGTGATCTCGACGGTGATCCCGTGCTCATCGGCCAGCTGCCGCTTGAGCTGGACGAACTCGCCGATGTCCGCGCTCCCCCCGAAGGGGTCGAAGGCCACCAGGCCCGAGTGCAGCCGCGGGTCGTCCAGGGGGCTGAGGAGCGCGGCCCGGCCCCAGTGGTGGACGACGCGCTCCTTGAGGTGGGCGCTCAGCTCCAGGACGTGGCGCCGGATGCGGTCGCGGCCGATGCGGTCCCACAGCTCGCAGGCGATGCGCAGGCCCTGCGCCCGCGACAGGTCGGCCGAGTCGCTCTGCTGGAGCAGCCGCCCGAGGTCGTGGGGCCGGGCGGGCAGGCCGTCCCGCAGCGGGTAGAGCAGGGAGACGATCGGCCAGAAGACCGGCAGGGGCAGGGGCCGGTTGCGCGCGTAGATCAGGCCGGTGCCCATGGGGCCGCACTGGTAGCGCGATCCCGACGCGCTGAGGAAGTCGACCCCCAGCTCCCGGAGCCGCAGGGGGACGTGGCCGAGCACCTGGCTGCCGTCGAGCACCGTGATCAGGTCGTGCCGCCGCGCCAGCTCGACCAGCTCGGCCGTGGGGAAGGCGGCTCCGGTGGTCAGCGTGATCCCGGCCCACTGGAGCACCCTGGTGCGCGGCGTGATCGCCGACCGTACCAGCTCGACGATCTCCTCGGCCCGCTGCCCCGCCCCGACCGGCGGGGTGAGCTCCCTGAGGACGACGCCCCGACGGTCGCGCAGCTGGCACAGCGGCGCGCGCACGGTGTAGCACTCGTGGTCGGTGGTGATGATCTCGTCGCCTTCGCGCAGGTCGAGCCCGGCCAGGATCCGGGCGTTGGCGTCGGTGGCGCTCGGCACGACGGCCAGCTCGTCGGCCTCGCATCCCAGCCCGCCCGCCAGGGACTCCCGCACGTCGGTGAGCGCGGTGTCGGCGAACGGGTCGCGCGGCGACCTCGCGTACACCCGGTCTGCGCCGCCGATGACGTCCAGCACGGGGCGCGGCGCCGAGCCGAGGCCGGCGGTGTTGAGATGGATGAGGTCAGGGTCGATCGTGAACAGCTCGCGGACCTGCGGCCAGTCCATCATGCGCGTCTTCCCATCCGTTCAGGGCCGTGATGTGGGCAGGGGTCGTGCCGCAACAGCCGCCGAGCAGGGTCAGGCCGTACCGCCGCCGCCAGCCCGACATCAGCGCGGCGAAGCGTTCGGGTGGCACCGGAGGGCCGTTGCGGGGTTCGAGGTTGGGCATGACGCCGATGTCGCCCGCGCCGAGGCCGGCCAGTTCGGCGACGCAGCCGCGCGCCACGTCCAGCGACGTGCAGTTGACGAGCACGGCCGCGGCCCCCGCGCGGTAGACGGCGGCGGCGGCACGCGCGACCGGCTCACCCGACAGCAGGGTGGCGGAGGGGCCGCAGACGAAGCTGACCCAGGCGGTCAGTCCCGCCTCCCGCGCCTCCTCCACCGCGATCCGCGCCTCGCGGACGGTGTTGACCGTCTCGATCAGGGCGAGGTCGACTCCGGCCGCCGCCAGCTGCCCGGCCATCCACCGGTGCTCGGCACGGAGCTCGGCGTCGGCGGGGACGAGGTCGGGCCGGTAGCAGTCCTCGACCGGGGCCATCGAACCGGCCACCACCACGTCGTCGTGACCGTCCCGCGCCGACCGCGCCAGGTCCACGGCGAGCCGCACCATGCGGCCCGCCTGCCGCTCGTCCAGCTCGGCCCGCCGCAACGCCCGCAGGTTGCAGCGGAAGGTGTTGGCGGTCAGCACCCTGGCCCCCGCCTCCAGGTAGCGCCGGTGCACGGCACGCAGCAGCTCCCGGCCGTGCTCGGTGAGCAGGGCCCGGGTGGTCCACCAGGGGGCGGCCATGGGCAGCCCGCACCGCTCCAGCTCCGTGGCCACCGCCCCGTCCAGGAGGATCACGGCGCTCCTCGCATGGCCTCCTGCAGGTCCTCCATGAGGTCGCGCCGGTCCTCCAGGCCGACCGACAGCCGGATGAGGCGATCGGACAGCCCCATGCGAAGCCGTACCTCACGGGGGACGGGACGCTGGGTCATCATGGCGGGACACTCGATCAGGGAGTGCACCCCGCCCAGGCTCACCGCGCAGCCGAAGAAGCGCAGCCGCGCCATCAGCGCGGCGGGGTCGCCGGCGTACTCGAAGCTCAGCACCGAACCGGGGCCGGACATCTGACGCTTGGCGACGTCGTACTGGGGGTGGTCGGGCAGGCCCGGGTAGCGGACCAGGGAGACCGACGGGTGACCGGCGAGCATCGCGGCGATCGCCTCGGCGGTGCGCACCTGGCGCTCGACCCGGACCGACAGGGTCCTCAGCCCTCGGTGGATCAGGAAGCAGTCCAGCGCCCCCGGGACGCCGCCGGTGGCGGTGCGGTGGGCGAGCAGCTGGTCGTGCAGCTCGGGACGGTTGTAGACGAGCGCGCCGCCGATCACGTCGAGATGGCCCGAGATCGACTTGGTGGTGCTGTAGAGCGTGATGTCCGCGCCCCAGCTCAGCGGCTGCTGGAGCAGCGGACCGGCGAGCGTGTTGTCCACGACGACGGTGGCTCCCGTGGCGCGGGCCGCGCGGCAGACGAGGTCGAGGTCGGCGATCTTCATCAGCGGGTTGGTGGGGCTCTCCACCCACACCAGGTCGGCGCCCTGGACCGCGCGTTCGACCAGGGACGGCTCCGCCAGATCGGCGTACTCGACGGTGATGCCGTACTTGCCGGTCCACTCCAGCAGGGCGCGGGTGCCGCTGTAGACGTTGTCGGAGCAGACCAGCCGGTCGCCGGGAGACAGCAGGCCCACCACCGCGGCCGCGGCGGCCTGCCCGGAGGCGTAGGCGGTGGCGAACGCGGCGTTCTCGAGCGCCGCCAGGCACAGCTCGAGATCCTCGCGGGTGGGGTTCTCGCCGCGGCCGTAGAAGTACCGCGGCGGGTCCTGCGGTCGCCGGTCGTAGGTGGCCGACAGGTGCACGGGCGGGATCACGTCTCCGGTGCCGGATTCCCTGGGCCGCCCGGCGTGGATCAGCTTGGTGTCGGGCCTCACCGGACACCCCGCACGCACAGGCAGGTGGAGGTGAGGTCGAGCGACCCGTCCGGCCTGGCGTGGACCGCGGCGGCCTCGGCGACCGCCTCCCAGATCAGCGGGTCGGCCGCCTCCCGTACGAGCGAGCGCATCCTGGGCGGGAGCACGTCCCTGGAGAAGGCCACGAAGTGCGACACCGAGTCCATGACGAACGGCACCTTCCGCTCGGTGACGGTGACCTCGGTGAAGCCCGCCTCGGCGAGCTCGGCGGCCACCGCCTTCGGGTCGGCCATGGAGAAGGGGCCGGGCAGGCCCGGAGGCGGCGGGGCCAGCGCGAGCCGCTCGGCGATGACCCGGAAGGCGAGGCTGATCATGGGTACGGCAGGCGGCGGCGCCCACGTCGCCGCGGCCAGCACGCCTCCGGGCCTGAGCAGCCCGGCCAGCGCGCGCAGCGTGGCGGCACGGTCGGCGGCGAACATCAGCCCCCAGCGGCTGAGCACCGCGTCGAAGGCGCCCGGCGCCAGCGCCGCCGTCGTCACCTCGCCCACCACGAACTCCGCGAAGGGCAGGTGCGCAGCCCGCGCGCGAGCGGCGCTGATCATGGCGGGGGACACGTCGATCCCGAGCACCCTGCCCCGCGGCCCGACCACTCCGGCGGCGGTGAGTGCCGGCTCGCCCAGCCCCGTCCCGACGTCGAGCACCGACTGCCCGGGGCGCAGGCCGCCCAGGCGCACGAGCGCCGTGCTCACGGAGGCCGCGCCCCGCTCGAAGACGTTCTGCCAGCGCCGCCAGCCCTCGCTGACCGCGTCCCAGATCTCGCGCTGCTCGTTCACGACCGACGTCATGGCGCACCTCAGAGGAATCGGGTGGTCGGCTGCTCGAGGGTCCAGAAGCCCGGCTCGACGGTCGCCAGGACGTCGCGGAGCCGTTCGATCTCCGCCGGCGTGTTGTACACGCCGAACGAGATGCGAACGGTGCCGACCAGCCCGAGGTCGTCGAGGAAGGTGCTGGCGCAGTGCACCCCGCAGCGCACGGCGATGCCGTGCCGGTCGAGGTGGCCGCCCACGTCGTAGGGGTGCAGGCCCTCGAAGGACAGGGAGACGATCCCGCAGGGGTCGCTGCCCGGATCGCCGACGACGCGCACGCCGTCCAGGCCGGCCACGGCGTCGAGCGTCGCGCGCACCAGCGTGTCGTCGTGCCGCCGCACGGCGTCCCAGCCCAGGTGCTCCAGGTACTCGAAGGCGGCCGCGAGCGCGACCGCCCCCGCGACGTGCGGGGTGCCGGCCTCCAGCCGGTTGGGCACGGGCACGTACTCGACCGGCTCGGCGAAGGTCACCCCCTTCACCGTGCCGCCGCCCACCTGGTACGGCGGCAGCTCGGAGAGCAGCTCGCGCCTGCCGTACAGCACGCCGATGCCCATGGGCCCGTAGACCTTGTGCCCGGAGAAGCAGTAGAAGTCGGCTCCCAGCTCGGCGACGTCCACCGGCCGGTGGGGCACCGCCTGGGCGCCGTCGACCATCACGATGACGCCGTGCCGGTGCGCCTCGGCGACCAGCTCCTGGACCGGGTTGACCGTGCCGAGCACGTTGGAGACGTGCGCGACGGCCGCGAGCCTGGTGCGCGGCCCCAGCGCGGCGGCGAAGGCGGCGGTGTCCACGCGGCCCTGGGCGTTGACGGGCACGACGACGAGCTTGGCGCCCGTCTCCTCGCACAGCCGCCGCCAGGGCAGCAGGTTGGAGTTGTGCTCCATGCCGGTGACCACGACCTGGTCGCCCGCCCGCACCAGCTGCCTGCCGAGGGTGTCGACCACGAGGTTGGTGGCGTCGGTCGTGCTCCTGGTGAAGATCACCTCTTCGGTGTGCCGGGCCCCGAGAGCGCGCTGGACGACCGCTCTGGCCTGCTCGTAGCGTTCGGTCGACTCCATGCTCAGCCGGTAGTAGCCGCGCCCGACGTTGCTGTTGCTGCGGGTGTAGTAGTCGATCAGCGCGTCGAGGACGGCCTGCGGCTTCTGCGTGGTCGCCGCGTTGTCAAGGTAGACGAGCGGCTCGCCCTGCCGCAGGAAGGGGAAGTCCTCCCTGACCGTCTCGGACAGGACGAAGTGCTCCAGGCTGTGTGTCATCCCAACTCCCGTGTGGAGAACATGCTGTGAAACCGGTCGATGTACTTCCGCTCGAAGGGGAAGACCTTCTGCGCGGCGTACGGCCGGTCCGGAGGCGGGACGTAGCCGGGCTCGCCCGGCCTGGGCAGGAGTCCCGCCGGGTCACGCAGGTGCGGCCCGTAGAAGAACCAGCAGATCTGGCCGACGTGCTCGATGAAGATGACCGGGTGCACGTCGTCGGAGTACATGTGCATGTGGCAGTAGGCCGCCAGGAGCTCGCCCCGCGGTCCGAAGCTGTTGCCCGGCATGACGTGGCCGAAGACGTCGTGCACGACGCGGAAGATGTCGTTGTGGGTGAACTCGATGCCGCGGATCACGATCCCGGAGCCCTCCCTGAGCGGGTGGTAGCCGTGGATCCCGCCGGGACCGTGCCCGTCGCGGGTCAGGAAGACGTGGATCGTGCCCGTCCTGAACACCCCGGCCCGCAGGTCGCGCGAGCCGCGGTACGGCTGGCCGGGGCCGAGCCAGGGCTCGACCTCGATCCCGGCCGCGGTGATCGCGTGGAACTGCTCGGCGTTCTCCTCCTTCATGCGGTCGTAACTGCGCCTGACCGCGGGGGAGTAGGCCATGCGGGGGGAGCGGTCGTAGTAGTCGGCGACCGCCCTGCAGTAGTCGAGGTCCAGGTCGAGGGTGACGGAGGCGAGCCTGGACAGCGGCTGACGCCCTGACGCGAACACCGAGGCACCGTCGACGTACTTCTGTGCCACGGCCACCAGGTCGGCGCCGTCGATCAGCGGCTGGTCGCTCACCTTTCCCCCCAGGATGTTCAGGGGCCGGCCAGGCGGGGGGTGATCCAGCCTGTGAGGTCGTATTCGGACAGGCACACGTCGACGAGGTCGAGCATGTCTCCCGCCACCCCCGCGGCCTTGCCCTTGCGCAGCACCTGCACCCGGTTCTCCTCGGCGTTGCCGGCGTAGCTGCGCTCGTACAGTTCCTGCCGCCCGGCGAACTCGCTGCCGACCGCGTCCCAGAGCAGCTTCATGACCTTGACCCGGTTCTCCGCGGTGTGCCCGTGCGAGCCGCGCAGGTACTGGTCCAGGTACGGCCGGACCTCCTCGTTGTGGAAGTCGGCCACGCCGGAGTTGAGGTAGATCAGCCCGCTGCCCGCGGTGTGCAGGACCAGCTCCCTGACCTTGCCGTAGGCGATGGGGGCCAGCACCCGGTAGGCCAGCGCGTACTCCTCGCTGGGCTGCACGTAACCCTCGTTCCACGGGCGGCAGCCCTGGATCATCGCGTCCGACAGCGCCCACATCAGGTGCCGCCACACCATGGCCTCGCCGATGTTGGCCTGGACGCCCCTGAAGTCGTCGGTGCCGTTGATCTCCACCGCCCTGATCAGCAGCCCGCAGATGAAGTCGAGCTTGACTGCCAGCCGGGTGACACCGTGGAGGGCGAACCTGGGCAGGAAGCCGGAGTTGTGGAAGAAGGTGTTGGCCTTCTCCACGTCGCCGTAGACGAGCACGTTCTCCCAGGGGATCAGCGCCCGGTCGAAGACGATCACCGTGTCGTTCTCGTCCATGCGGCTGGCCAGCGGGTAGTCGAACGGGCTGCCCAGGGTGGCCGCGGCCAGCTCGTAGGAGGGGCGGCACAGCAGCTTGACGCCGGGGGTGTCCATGGCGGCGATGAACACCACGCCGAACCGCTTCTCCTTCACCGGCAGTCCGTGGTGGGCGATGAAGTTGTAGTGCGTCAGGGCCGAGCCGGTGGCCACCACCTTCGCGCCGCTCACCACGATGCCCTCGTCGGTCTCTCGCTCGACGTGCACGTACACGTCGGCCACCTCGTCCGGGGGCCGGTGCCGGTCCACCGGCGGATGCACCAGGGCGTGGTTGAGGTGCAGCACCCGCTCCTGGGCGAGGCGGTACCAGTGGCGGGCGTTGCCCGCGTACTCGCCGTAGAAGTCCGCGTTGGCGCCGAGGGTGGCCAGGAAGGAGGCCTTGTAGTCGGGGGAACGGCCCAGCCAGCCGTACACCCGCCGCTGCCAGGCCGCGATCGCGTCGCGGCTGCGCCGCAGCTCGACGGCGTCGGCGGGGGAGCGGAAGAAGCGGTGGGTGAAGCCGCCGTTGCCGGTGTCGGTCTCCGTCGTCAGCACGTCCCTGTCGGGGGAGTCCCACAGCGCGTCGTAGAGACCGGCGATGGTTCTGGCGTTGTTGCGGAAGGCGGGATGTTCCGTGACGTCCTTGACGCGCTCGCCGTGGATCCAGATCTCCCGTCCGTCGCGGAGACTTTCCAGATACTCGTCGCCGGTGAACGGCCGCCGGACCGCCGTTCCATCAGCAGCCATGGCAATCATCTCCTCATCTGGGCTGTGTCGCGCACCAGCAGGGCGAGCCGGCGCGCGCCCTCCTCGAGGTCGGCGGCGCTCACCGAGCTGCACGACAGCCGTATCGCGCGGGATCCGCCGCCGTCGGCGAAGAAGTAGCTCATGGGCGTCCACACCACGCCGTAGTCGCGCGCGGAGACGGTGAGCAGGTTCTCGTCCGCCGGGAAGGGCACCCTGACCACCACGAAGAAGCCGGCGCCCGGCGCGTTCCACGACACTCCGAGCCGGTTCCTGACGTCATCGGGCAGCCAGTGGTCCAGGGCGCGCAGCAGGGCGGCCAGGTTCTCGCGATAGAAGCGGATCCGCTCGGCGTTGTGCTCGCGCAGCCGGCATCGCGAACGCACGAGGATGCCGCCGATCACGGCCTGGGCCACCGACGAGGTGTTGACCGTGATCATGCTGCGGATCAGGGCGAGCTGGTCCGCCAGCGTCGAGCGCGAGCCGTCGGCGTGCCGTACCACCTGGTCGGCGACGACGTAGCCGACCCTGGCCCCGGGGAAGCACGTCTTGGCGAAGGAACCGATGTGGATCACCCGGCCGGAGGTGTCCAGCGACTTCAGGCTGGGCAGCGGCGGGTCGGCGAGAAAGCCGTAGGGGCTGTCCTCCAGGATCAGCAACCCCTCGTCCTCGGCCACGCGCAGCAGGGCGCCGCGACGCTCCGCGCTGAGCGTGTGGCCGCTGGGGTTGGAGAAGTCCGGCACCAGATACAGGGCACGGGGGCGCCGGCCGCTGGCGCGCAGGCGGCGCGCGACGGCCGCGACGGCCGCGGGATCCACGCCGTCCTCGTCCTCGGCCACCGCGGCGCAGCTGATGCCGAGCAGCCTGGCCGCACCGAGAATGCCGATGTAGGCGGGAGAGGTGGTGAGCAGCACGTCGCCGGGCGCGTTGCAGAGCGCCCTGAGCGTGATCAGCATGCCTTCCTGCGCCCCGTTGACCACGACGATCGACTCGGCCGGCACGTGGATGCCCTCGTCGTTGGCGATCAGCTCGGCGATCAGGCCGTGGATGTGCCCGGCGGTCCTGCCGTACTGGAAGAGGCGGCGGGTGACCTCGCCGGGGGACAGTCCCTCGCGCCCGATCAGGTGCTCCTGGTAGGCCAGCAGGTTGTCGCCGAGCTCGGCGGGGTCGAAGAAGCCGTCGTACGGCCGGCCCGCGGCCAGGGAGACGGCCCGCGGGTAGCGGCCGGCGACCTCGTTGAGGAAGGCGGCCGAGCTCAGCACGGGATGCCCCAGCGCGGGACACAGGTCCTCGGCCGGGATCTCGTTGAGCAGCGCGGTCATGGCGCGCTCCACGACAGCAGGCCGGGCCCGAGATCGGCCGTGGTCGCGGCACCGCACAGGAGCATGGCCTCCTCCAGCTCCTCGAGGATCAGCGCGAGCACCTCCCGCACGCCCCGCTCGCCCGCCGCGGCGAGGCCCCACATGGGCGCGCGGCCGAGCAGCACCGCGTCGGCGCCGGCGGCCAGCGCGACCAGCACGTCGACGCCCCTGCGCACGCCGCCGTCCACGAGCACCGGCACCCGGCCGCCGAGCGCGTCCGCCACCTCGCGCAGGGCGGTGAGCGAGGACTGCGCCCCGTCCAGCTGCCGCCCGCCGTGGTTGGAGACCACGACGCCCTGGGCGCCGTGCCGTACGGCCAGCGCCGCGTCGCGGTCGGTGAGCACGCCCTTGACGATCACGGGCAGCCTGGTGGTGGAGCGCAGCCACTCCAGGTCGTGCCAGGTGGCGGTGGGGTCGAAGGTCCTGGCCGCGTGCGCCCTCACCCCCGACTCGCCTTCGCCGCCGCGCACCTGCACCCCGGCGGAGCCGAGGTTGACCGGGCCGAGCTCCGGCTCGATCACGAAGCGGTTGCGCAGGTCGCGCAGCCGCCTGGCCATCACGGGCATGTCCGAGGTGATGACCAGGGCGCCGTATCCGGCGCTCTCGGCCCGCCGGACGAGCTCGGTCATGAGGCCGCGGTCCCTGGTCCAGAAGAGCTGCAGCCACAGCGGGGCCCCGGCCGCCGCCCTGCTGATGTCCTCCAGCGTCCGGCTGGCCAGCATGGGCACGATCGTGACGGCGCCCAGCGCTCCCGCTCCCCTGACGGTGGCGACCTCTCCCTCCGGGTGCAGCAGCCGGTGGCAGGCGACGGGGGCGATCGCGAAGGGCACCGGCCACCGGTGCCCGCACACGTCGACGTGGGTGTCCGGTTCGGCCGTGCCGGTCAGGATCCGCGGGCGCAGCCGTACCGCGTCGAAGGCCCGCAGGTTGCCGGCGAGGGTGCGCTCCGCGCCGCTTCCGCCGGACAGGAAGTCCCAGACGGCGGGATCGAGCCGGGCCTGTGCCAGGACGGCGAAGTCCTCCGTCCGCAGGGCGACGGACGGCTCCTGGCCGAGCGCGGAGGTCGTCATCACGGTCTCGCCGCGAGGGAGGCCCGGCGCTCCTGCTCCACGGCCTCGTACAGCGCGCGGACGTTGCCGCTGCCGAACGTCCTGGCCTCTCGCCGCTCGATGAGCTCGAAGAAGAAGGCGCCGGAGGGATGGACGGGCTTGGTGAAGATCTGCAGCAGCACACCCCAGTGGTCCCGGTCGACCAGCACGTTCCGCTCGCGCAGGACCTGGATGCGGTCGGTCATGGTGGTCACGCGCTCGGCGAGGGTGTCGTAGTAGCGCAGCGGGGCGGTGAGGAACTCCACGTCGCGGGCCTCGAGCTCGGCCACGGAGCTCACGATGTCGTCGGTCATGAGCGCCACGTGCTGCACTCCCGCGCCGCCGTGCCGGTCCAGGAACGCGTCGATCTGCCCGGGGGCGCGGGCGATGTCCGGCTCGATCAGCGTGAACGTGATGCCGCCCGACGGGCTCTGCACCACTTTGGAGTCCATGCCCTGGTCACCGATCTCGATCTTCTCCTCGAAGATCGTCTCGAAGCCGAAGACGTCGCGGTAGAACCTGATGGAGGGGGCGAGCATCCCGGCGGGCAGGCACATGGCGACGTGGTCGACCAGGAGCAGCGGGCCGGCGCCTGAGGGCTCGCGTCCGGGTCTTTCGACGAGCGAGTGCACGACGTCTCCCGGCCCGCCGACGACCCCGATGACCGTCTGCCCGAACGTGGTGGGCTCCCGCACGGGCCTGGCCCCGCGCGCGACGGCCGCGTCGAAGGCGGCCTCCGCGTCGGCGACGCGGAGGGCGATGTCGGCGACCCCCTCGCCGTGCCTGGCGACGAAGGCGGCGGCCCTGCCCTGCTGCCGCGGCGCGCTCACGACGAGCTCGATGTGTCCCTGGGTCAGCAGCACCGACGTGCGGTCCTCGACGGGGAAGGGCACGTCGGCGTGCTCGGTGAAGCCGAGGCCGTCCCGCAGGTAGGCGGTCAGCCGGGCGGGCTCGCCGGTGAACAGTTCGAGGTGGTCGATGCCGTGCGGGGTCACGTCTGCGTTCCTCCCGGGGCACGGCGGATGAGGGTCAGCCCGTCCCGCACGCTGAGGAGCACCGAGACCAGGTCCGTACGCGCGGCCACCAGGTCGTTGAAACGGCGGATGCCCTCGGTGCTGTCCAGCGTGTCGGACGGGTCGAGGACGGCCCCGCTCCACAGGGTGTTGTCGACGGCGAGCACGCCCCTGTCGGCGAGCTTGGGCACCAGCTCGTCCAGGTACTCGGGGAAGTGGGCCTGGTCGGCGTCGAGCAGGATGAGGTCGAAGGGGCCGGGCAGCGTGCGGATCGTCTCCATGGCCGGCCCGACGACGACCGTGATGCGGTCGTCGTGGCCCGCCGTCGCGATGTGCTTGCGCGCTATGTCGGCGTGCTCCTGGCTGAGTTCGCACGTGACAATGTGTCCGTCGGGCGGCAACTCGCCGGCCATGGACAACGCGGAATAGCCGGTGAATGTACCGATTTCCAGGACGGCCCTGGGACGCAACGTCCACACCAGGAATTGCAGGAAACGCGCTTCCACCGGTCCCACCATCATGTGCGGCCGCTCACACCTTGCCTGGGTCTCCGCCGCGAGCGCCAGCAGGCTCGGGGGGTCCGGAGTGGTGTGCGCAAGGGCGTATTCCTCGATGCCGGGCAAAGTGATTGGTTGCATATCAGTAGATATAGGGTGCGCTTCTCTGAAATAGGTGGAATCTTTCGGGATCCAGCAATCGATCGCCATTGCCTTTTCGTATATGCGGCACGCTGAGGACATCACCGACCGAGGGGCCCGCAATGGCATTTCGAACCTGGAGCCGTGCCCTCGCCATCGCCGCAGTCACCGTGCGCCGGAGCTGCGCCGCCCTGCCGGCGATCGCCCTGAGCGGCAGGGGAAGCCGTCGCGCGGTGCTCAGGAAGCAGCTGCGCACGCTGGTGACCGAGCTGGGGCCCAGCTTCGTCAAGGGCGCCCAGCTGCTCAGCACCCGGCAGGATCTGCTGCCGCGGGAGATCTGCGAGGCGCTCGGCCGGCTCCACGACCAGGTGGCCCCGATGAGCGAGCAGGATGCCCGCGAGGCGGTGCGGTCGGCCTACGCGGGCCGCCCGTGGCCCTTCGCCGACTTCGACTGGGAGCCGATCGCCAGCGGCAGCATCGCGTGCGTCTATCGGGCCGTGCTGACCGACGGGCGGCAGGTGGCCGTCAAGGTGCGCCGCGTGGGGATCGCTCCGCGCATGCGCGCCGACTTCGCCCTGGCCGAATCGGGCGCCCGTCTCATGCAGCGCCTGCCCGGCATGCGGGGGCTGCCCGCCGGCGAGATCGTCGGGCAGTGCCGCGACGCCGTGCTGGCCCAGCTCGACTTCGCGGCCGAGGCCGACGCGCTCGACGCGCTGCGCCGCAACCTCGGGGACCTGGCCTACCTGCGCGTCCCCGAACCCGTGCGCGAAGCGGGGGCCGAGGGGGTGCTGGTCATGGAGTACCTGCCCGGCCTGCGGCGGATCGAGCCGGCCGAACTGCCGGCCGAGGTGGCCGAGCTGGTGGTCAGGCGGGTGCTCCGGTGCGCGTACCGCATGCTCTTCATCAACGGCCTGGTCCACTGCGACCTGCATCCGGGCAACCTGTACATCGCGCCGGACGGCGGCATCGTCATCCTCGACGCGGGCTTCGTGGTCCGGCTGGAGCCGAAGGTGCGCCGCCTGTTCGCCGAGTTCTTCCTCAACATGGCGCGCGGCAACGGCCCCTACTGCGCCGGCATCGTCATCCGCAGCGCCAGGAGCATCGGCGAGCACGCCGATCTGGACGCCTTCCGCGAAGGCATCGGGGCGCTGGTCGCCGGGGCGGCCAGCCGTCCGGCGCGCGACTTCCGCCTGGCGCCCTTCGCCGCCAAGCTCTTCGACCTGCAGCGGCGCAGCGGCCTGTACGCCGCCCCCGAGTTCGTCTTCCCGCTGCTGTCGTTGCTGGTGCTGGAAGGGATGATCAACGACTTCCACGCGGACGTGGACTTCCAGAACGAGGCCAAGCCGGTGCTGTTCAAGGCGCTGCTGACCGGCGTGCCGATCGAGCGCAAGGTGAGCTGACCGGCGTGCGGGTCCGCGGGCCGTGCTGACCGGCGTGCGGGTCCGAAGGCCGTGCTGACCGGAGTGCGGGTCCGCGGGCCGTGCTGACCGGCGTGCCCGTCCAGGAACGTGCTGACCGGCTCCCGCGGCGAGGGCGGGAGCCGGTCAGCTCGCCGGCTCGGCGACCGCCAGCACCAGCCCGCCCCGCACCCGCCCGATGCTCCGCACCTGGAAACCCGCCTGCGTCAGCAGGTGCCGCGTCTCCTCCGGAGTGCGGTGCGCCGGCAGCTCGCCGCCGACCAGGCGCAGGAGCGGTCGGGCCCAGCGCGGCGGCGGCCGGTGCTCGGCCAGCACGAGCCGGCCGGGACGGCGCAGCACACGGGCGATCTCCCGCAACCCGGCGGGCTGGTCCTGCCAGTGGCCGAACGCCGTGGTGCTGAGCACCAGGTCGAAGCTCCGGTCCGGAAACGGCAGCCGCTCGGCGCCGCACACGTGGAGGCGGGCCCGCGGCAGCTTCTCGCCCGCCACGCGAACCATCTCACCGGCCGGGTCCACGCCGTACAGGCGGGCCCGCGGCCACCGGCCGGCGGCCAGGCTCAGCAACCGCCCGGTGCCGCAGCCCACGTCCAGCACCGTGTCAGGGGACAGGTCGGCCGCCGCCGCGAGCACGTCGGGGTCGGCGCGGCGGCAGCCGTACTGGCCGGGGCTGCTGTCGTAGCGGCGGGCCATGCGGTTGAACTGGTCCACTGAGCCGGTGTCACGCATCGGGCGCTCCGACGGGCTGGGGCCTGCGGAGCAGGCGCGACAGGAGGGAGGGCAGGCAGGCCAGCAGCGCCACGCCCATCATGGCGAAGGCGGAGATGAGGATGGTGGGCTGCGGCCCGAGCCGCTGCACCATGGCGCCGCCGAGGGCCGAGCCGATCGGCTCGGCCACCAGGATCATGCTCGACCAGGCGGTTCCCGCGGCCACCATCGCGGCGGCGGGAATGGACTGCTGGAGCAGGGTGGTCGACAGGGCGGGGTAGGGCGCGAAGACGAAGCCGCTGATGGCGAAGCCGATGAGGGCGGGCAGGAACATGGCCGTCAGCCCGAGCGGCAGCACCGCGGCGCCGCAGCCGAAGGCGATGGCGATGGTGGCCGGCCAGAGCGGGATCCTGCGCAGGGCGCCGCCCAGGATCGCCCCCGCGAGGCCGCCCACGCCGTACAGCGTCCAGAACAGCCCGAGCGTGCTCGCTGAGCCGCCCAGGATGTCGGCCACGTAGACAGGCAGGGCGACGTCGACGGGGGTGGCGATGACGGCCACCACGAAGGTCATCACGATCAGCGTGGCCACCCGCACGTTGCCGAACAGGGCGCGCAGCCCGGGGAGCATGCTGCCCAGCCCCTCGGCCTCCTCCGCCGGGGGCCGGCCGAGGCGCGGGAAGCCCACGAGCGAGACGGCCAGCACCAGGAAGCACAGCCCGTTGGTGGCCAGCACCGCGTCGGGGCCGATCGCCGTGGCCAGCAGGCCGGCGACGGCCGGGCCCAGGATCAGGCTGAGCTGGCCGCCGGAGTACAGCAGGGAGTTGGCCGCGCGCCGGTCCTCCTCCTCGTCCACGAGCTCGGCCACGACCGCGGTCCTGGCCCCCATGCCCCAGGTGTGGAAGAGGGAGGAGAGCGCGAGGATGCCGATGTAGCCGAAGGCCGACAGGGCGTCGAACCGGTGCAGCACCATGACCGACGACAGCAGGGCGGCACGCAGCAGCGCGTCGGTGATCAGCAGCGTGCGGCTGTCGAGGCGGGCGCACCACCGGCCGAGCAGGAGCCCGGACAGCGCTCCCGGCAACACGTAGGCGGCCAGGGCCAGCCCGACGACCTGGCCGCGCTGATCGGCGGGCGCCAGTTCGAGCGCCAGCCAGGTCAGGGCCACCCCGCCCATGCCGTCGCCGAATCTGGAGATCAGCAGGCCCGGCAGCAGCCGCATGAACCGGCGGTTGCGCAGGACCGGGCGGTAGCCGGGCGGGACGAGCCTCCAGCGGCGGTCTGTCGTACCGGTGTTCACACATTCTCCTCGCGCACGCTTTGAGGCGGGGCCGCTACGCGCCCCCGCCTCGAATCGGGTCGGACCTCACACCTCGGCGATGGAGCCGAGCCTGCCGGTCCGGGCGAACTCGGCGGCCTGCTCCTTGACCGCCAGGAAGTCCTCCTTGCGGGCGGCGTAGTCGCCGGTGACGTACTGGCCGACGATCTTCCTGGTGGCCAGCATGTACATCACGGGCTCGGAGTCGGGGTTGTCCTTGTCGTACATGCCGACGCGGTCGCCGGGGGCCATCTCACCGATGGCGCCGATCGGGGGCAGGGCGCCGAAGACGCCCTCGATCACCACGGGCTCCTTGTTGATCAGCGTCTTGCCCTGGTCCAGCAGCTCGAGCTGGAAGTAGACGTTGAAGTAGCCCTTGAACCGGCTGTCGAACTTGTTGACCGCGAAGGTGGTCTCCTCGCCCATGGTGGGGATCTGCGGGTTGAGGCTGAAGACGAAGTTGCCGAGGTGCTCGCTGCGGCCGGGCAGGTACATCTGGATGATCTGCGTGACGATCGCGTTCGGGTTCTGTCGCTCGGGGTTGCTGCGGGTCACGCAGAACCAGCCGTCAGCCTCGATGGTCTCCTCGCCGCCGGCCAGCTCGATGACGGCGTCGGTCCAGAGCCGGAGGTAGTCGGTGCCGGCGGGGGGGAAGTAGTTCACGGTCATGCTCTGCTCCTGTGGTTGGCCGTGCTGCTTTCGCTTTAGATTTATCTAGCGAGCGAGAGGTGTCAAGAGGCAGCATTCCCTGGCATTCGCCACATCTATGTACTTATTTCGCTATATAAAAAGTTATCTACCAATGCGACGCTGATAGAGCGCGGCCGTCACCGGCGCGAGGACCGCGACGATCGCGAGCGACCACGCCACCGCCGCCCACAGGTCGCCCCCCACCGGCCGGTCCAGCAGCAGCGCACGGGTCGCGTCGATGGCCGCGGTGACGGGCTGGTGGTCGGCGAAGGCACGCAGGGGCCCTGGCAGGGTCTCGATGGGCACGAAGGCACTGCTCAGCATCGTCAGAGGGAACAGCAGGCCCAGCCCGATGGTCTCGGTGGCCTCCACGCTCCTCAGGATCAGGGCGAGCGTCAGCGTCACCCAGGCCATGGCCACGCCGTACAACCACAGCAGGATCAGCGCGAGCAGCGCCTGCGACGGGCTCGCGGCGGGCCGGAAGCCCACCGCCACCCCCACCAGGGCCATCACCAGCACCACGACCGAGCTCCGGAGCAGCCCGGCCAGCGCGTGCGAGGCCACCACCGACACCCTGGAGATCGGCAGCGACCGGAACCTGTCCATCAGCCCCAGCCGCAGGTCCTGGGCCAGGCCCGCGCCGATGGTGATCGAGCCCAGCGTGACGGTCTGCACCAGGATGCCCGGCACCATGAAGTCGGGATAGGCCAGGTCCGTGCTGAGGCCGACGGCGCCGCCGAAGACGTAACGGAACAGCAGCACCAGCACCACGGGCTCGACGATCGAGAACACCAGCAGCTCGGGACGCCGCCGCAGGTGGATGAGGTTGCGGCGGACCAGCGAGGTCACCTCGACCGCGACCGCGGTCACCGCCGGTGCCCGTTCGCCGCGGGCTCGGCGCCGGTGAAGGCGAAGAACACGTCGTCGAGGGTGAGCCTGCGCAGCCGTACGTCCGTCACGTCCACTCCCGCCTCGTCCAGCCCGCGCACCGCCCGGGACAGCACGCCCGGCCGGTCGTCGGTGAGCACGCTCACGGTCAGCGCCGCCGCGTCCACCTCGGGACGGCCGCCGAGCAGCGTCTCGAGCTCGGCCGCCGCCAGCGGGAGGGCGGCCGGATGGGCCAGGGTGACCTCGATGCGCTCACCGCCGATCCTCGCCTTCAGCTCGTCCGGCGTGCCCTCGGCGACCGCGCGGCCCTGGTCCACCACGTAGATGCGGTCCGCGAGCTGGTCGCCTTCCTCCAGGTACTGCGTGGTCAGCAGGATCGTGGAACCCGCCCGCGCTCGCGCGCGGATCAGCTCCCACAGCGTCCTGCGGCTGCGCGGATCCAGCCCCGTCGTCGGCTCGTCGACGAAGAGCACGGGCGGGGCCGCGACCAGCGCGGCCGCCAGATCCACCCGCCGGCGCAGGCCGCCGGAGTAGGTCCGCACCGGCCGCTCGGCGACCGGTCCGAGATCGAAGGCCTCGACGAGCTCGGCGACCCTGCTGCGCGCGAGGCGGCGGGCCAGCCCGTTCAGCCGGGCGAACAGCCAGAGGTTCTCCATCGCGGTGAGGTGCTCGTCGACCGCGGCGTCCTGGCCGGTCAGGCCGATCAGCGTGCGGACCCGGCCGGCGGCCTGGACCACGTCGTGGCCGCACACCATCGCTGTGCCGCCGTCCGGCCTGGTCAAGGTCGACAGGACGCGGATCACGGTGGTCTTGCCGGCGCCGTTGGGGCCCATCAGGCAGACCACCGTCCCGCGGGCCGCGTGCATGGTCAGTCCCCGCAGCGCGGCGGTGCGCCCGTAGGACTTGACGAGGCCCTCGACCGCTATCGCGGAGGCTTCCGGTCGCATGCTCCGGATTAAAACCCTTATCGGCTATTCCGGTAAAGAATCTGTTAGCGGATGAAAGGTTCGCCTCGCGCCGCTCGGCCTTCCATCATCTCCGCCCTCAGGTGTACGGCTGGGCATACCCATTCGGGTAGGTTCAAGAATATGTAGTGCCTTTGTTAGAGTCCGAGTTGCCGATGGGTACGCAGAAACCGACCGACAAAGGGTGGGATCACATGCGGTCCACGCACAAGGACATCGACGTCGTACTTGTTCGGTGGCCCGCCGAGGAGAGTCGCCGCGAGTACTTCCGAGCCCTGGGTGTGCCGCGGCTGCTGATCGTCGAAGGCGGCTCCAAACCGCCGTTCTGCGGTGACGTCAAGGAGGACTGGGTCCGTCCGCCGATCAGCCGCGACGATCTCGAGGCGCGGGTCGCCACCCTGCGCGCCCGCGTACGGGTCGACCGGGTGCCGGAGATCGACCCCATCGGGGTGATCAGATACGCCTCCCGGTCCGCGGCGATCTCCCCGACGGAGGCCGATCTCCTCCAGTGCCTGGTCAACTGCTTCGGGGACGTGGTGCGCCGCGAAGAACTCGAGCAGTGCCTGCCTGAGCGCTCGGGCAGGTCCCTGCGCAACGCGCTCGACCTGCACATCATGCGGATCCGCCGGCGCATCCAGCCGCTCGGCCTGGTGATCCGCACCGTCTGGGGCCTGGGCTACCAGCTTGAGCTCCACGAAGTCTGACCGGAGGGCCGAGGTGACCGTGAGCGGGAAGAGCGCCGCGCCTGCGCCGCGCACGGCGACGCTGTGGCCCGTCAGGGAGCGGCGCGACCTCGCCGTCCGGCGCCTGCTGGCCGAGGCGGAGCACTTCGTCAGCCTCTACCATCACGAGCAGCTGGGCGGCCACGGCCTGACCAGGCGGCTGGCGCAGGTGCGCGCGCAGATCGAGGACTCCGGCACCTACTGGCACACCCAGGCCGAGCTCACCTTCGGCGCCCGGGTGGCCTGGCGCAACTCCGCGCGGTGCATAGGGCGGCTCTACTGGCGCAGTCTCAAGGTGCTCGACCGGCGCCTGGTCGGCGACGCCGAAGGAGTCGCGGCCGGATGCCTGGAACACCTGCACGCCGCGAGCAACGGCGGCCGGATCCGCCCGGTCATCACGGTGTTCGCCCCCGACCAGCCCGGCCGTCCAGGACCTCGCATCCGCAACGACCAGCTCATCAGGTACGCCGGATACCGCACGCCCACGGGGGTCGTCGGCGACCCGCGCAACGTCGGGCTGACCGCGGCCGCGGCGTCGCTGGGCTGGCAGCCGCCCGAACCGCGGGGCCGCTTCGACCTGCTGCCCCTGATCGTGCACGCCTCCGGCCGCGACCCGCTCCTGGTGCAGCTGCCGTCCGAGGCCGTGCTCGAGGTGCCCATCGCGCATCCCGACGAGCCCGCCTTCGCCGGCCTGGGCCTGCGCTGGCACGCCGTACCCGCGATCAGCAACATGGTGCTGCGCGTCGGCGGGGTCGACTACCCCGCCGCCCCGTTCAACGGCTGGTACATGGGCACCGAGATCGGCGCGCGCAACCTCGCCGACCGCGACAGGTACGACGTGCTGCCCGCCGTGGCCGCGATCTTCGGCCTGGACACCTCGGCCGAGCACCACCTGTGGCGAGACCGCGCGCTCGTCGAGGTCAACCGCGCGGTGCTGCACTCCTTCCACCAGGCGGGGGTGACCATCACCGACCACCACACCGAATCCGAGCGCTTCATCAACCACCTGAACCGAGAGGAGCGGGCCGGCCGCAGGTGCCCGGCGGACTGGAGCTGGATCGTCCCGCCGATGTCGGGCTCGCAGACCCCGGTGTTCCACCGCTACTACGACACCAGCCACCTGCTGCCGAACTTCCTCCCCTCGGAGATCCGCACCGGCGCCGGCCACGTGGTC
The DNA here is from genome assembly GCF_053605785.1 of Nonomuraea sp. NPDC003754. Lineage (NCBI taxonomy): Bacteria > Bacillati > Actinomycetota > Actinomycetes > Streptosporangiales > Streptosporangiaceae > Nonomuraea > Nonomuraea sp. NPDC003754. The sequence goes on along the minus strand of NZ_JBSGJX010000033.1, from coordinate 4,406 downwards.
TCCGACGGATCGGCCCTGGTCTTCTCACCATCCTTCGACCCTTGGGAGCCATGAGATGAGCGCACGAAAAGCCGACGTCATCGTCGTCGGCAACGGTGTGATCGGCATGTCCATCGCCTACGAACTGGCCAGGCGAGCCCCCGGCACCAGCGTCCTGGTGGTCGGCCCGGCGCAGCGGGCGGGCGCCGCGTCCGTCGCCGCGGGCGCCATGCTCAACTGCTTCGGCGAGGTGACCAAGTACACCCTGCTCTCGCCCGCCGGGCAGGCCAAGTTCCAGCTCTGCAAGGACGCCCTGGACGCCTGGCCCGACTGGCGGGCCGGGCTGGCGGAGGCGTCGGGGAACGGCGGTCTCGGCGACGGCGCGCCCACCGGCACCACGGTGCTGCTGAACGCGAAGTCCGGGCACCTCGACGACGAGAACTTCGCCGCCCTGCTGAGCGCCGCGGCCAAGTTCGACGAGCCGCACGAGGAGATCGACCCCCAGGACGTGGTGGGTCTGCAGCCCGTGGCGGAGGCCAGGCCGCTGCGTGCCGTCCACCTGCCCAGGGAGGGCGCCATCGACGCCCGCGAGGTGCTCCCCGCGCTCGAGCGGGCGCTGTCGGAGCTGCGCGTCGGCACGATCGACGACCAGGTCGCCGGGGTCGAGACGAGCGGTGGCCGGGTCAGCGGGGTCAGGCTGGCCGGCGGCGAGGTGCTGGCCTGCGACAGTGTCGTGCTGGCCGCGGGCGCCTTCAGCCGCGCCCTCCTCGACGTGCTGCCGCCCGGCAGCGTGCCGCCCGTGCTGTGCGGCAAGGGCATCGCCGTCGAGACGGTACGGCAGGCGCACCCCGGCTTCCAGCACGTGGTCCGCACACCCAACCGGTCGGGCTCCTGCGGCCTGCACCTGGTCCCGCAGGGCGACGGCGTGGAGTACATCGGCGCCACCAACCTGGTCTACAGCGCGCCCGCCTACGTCCAGGACGTCGGCATGAGCGAGTTCCTCGTCCAGGTCGCCCGCGAGCAGCTGGACCAGCGGCTGTTCTTCTCCGACGTGCGCCGCTGGCTGGTCGGCAACCGGCCGGTGGCGGTCGACGGCTACCCCCTGATCGGCCGGACCTCCGTGGCGGGGCTGACGGTGGTCGCGGGCACCTACCGGGACGGCTTCCACTGCTCTCCCGAGATCGCCCGGCTCGTGGTCGACGACCTGCTGGGCGGCGTGAGCCTGGCCGAGGCGCTGCCGCACTTCACGCCCGAGCGGCGGCCGATCGAGTCGTTGACCGTCGACGAGGCGGTGAAGGAGTTCGCCTTCCACGGCGTGTCGGCGGCCATCGAGGCGGGGCTGCGGCTGCCGTCCCACACCGACACCTCCCTGTTCGAAGGCCACTACCAGGCGGCGGCCCGGAGCTTCTACGACAGCCTGGAGCACCCGATCGGCCTGGCGCCGGAGATCATCCTGGCGATCATGAGCGACCCAGACGCCAAGAGCCTGGTCACCGACTACCTGGCCGCCTCCTACCGGCACTACGGAGGCGTGTCGTGATCCCTGGACGCGTCGACTGGTTCGAGCTGCGCACCCCCGACCTCGAAGCGGCCACCGCCTTCTTCGGCGCGCTGCTCGGCTGGAACTTCAAACCGTTCGAGCCGTTCGGCGTGACGGTGTGGAACGGCGCCGACGAGATCGGCATGATCACCGCGACGGACTCGGCGCCCGGCGGCCCGCCCGGCACCCTCGTCTACGCCTTCGTGGAGGACCTGCGGGCCTCCGTCGAGCTGGCCATCCGGCTCGGCGCGCGGGTGGACGTCCCGCCCACCTTCGTCGACGCGGAGTCGGGCGCCTTCGCCTGCCTCACCGCGCCCACCGGGACGGCCTTCGGGCTGTGGGCGGGGGCGCTGTGACGCACGCGGACCTCGTCGCCGTCGTCGCCGGCGCCACCCGAGGGGCCGGCCGCGGCATCGCGGTCAGCCTCGGCGCGCTGGGCGCCACCGTGTACGCGGCGGGCCGGTCCACGCGCGACCGGCCCTCCGCCATGAAACGGCCCGAGACCATCGAGGAGACCGCCGAACTCGTCGAGAAGGCCGGCGGGCGCGGCATCCCCGTGCGCTGCGACTTCACCGAGCCCGCCGAGGTCGACGCGCTGCGCGAGCGGCTGGAGTCGGAGGTGGCGGGCAGGCTCGACGTCCTGGTCAACGACGTGTGGGGCGGCGACCCACTCGTGGAGTGGGGCAAGCCCTTCTGGGAGCACGACCTGGCCAACGCCCTGACCGCCTGGCGCAACGGCATCCAGAGTCACCTGGTCTCCCTGCACCGCCTGGTTCCGCTGATGGTACGGCGGGGCCGCGGGCTCGTGGTGGAGATCACCGATGGCGACGGCGACGACTACTACGGCTCCCTCTTCTACGACGTTGTCAAGGCCGGCGTACGGCGGCTGGGCCGCGTGCTCGGCGAGGATCTCGGCAAGCACGGCCTGACCGCCGTCGCGCTCACCCCCGGCTTCCTCCGCTCGGAGGCGATGCTGGAGGGCTTCGGCGTCACCGAGGAGAACTGGCGCGACGCCGTCGCCAAGGACCGCCACTTCGCGCTGGCCGAGTCGCCGCACTACGTGGGCAGGGCGGTGGCCGCCCTCGCCGCGGACCCGGACGTGGCCAGGTGGAACGGCCGCGTGCTGTCGTCATGGCAGCTGGCCGGCGAGTACGGCTTCACCGACCTCGACGGTTCCCGGCCCGACTGGGGCCGCTACCGCACGGTCGCGTTCGGGCCAACGCAAGGACAGACCAATCCGGAGGACTACAGATGACCTCAGAGCAATCGACGAGCCGCGGTCCGGGCATCCTGCTCGCGGTGCTGTGCCTGGCACAGTTCATGCTGATTCTCGACGTGGCCGTGGTGGCCGTGGCACTGCCCACGATCCAGCCCGACCTCGGGATCAGCCCGGCCGACATCCAGTGGGTCGGGACCGCCTACGCGCTGGCGTTCGGCGGCTTCCTGGTCACGACGGGCCGGATGGCCGACCTGTTCGGCGCCCGCAGGCTGATGGTGATCGGCCTGGTCGTCTTCGCGGTCGCCTCCCTGGGCTGCGGGCTGGCCGAGACCGGCTGGATGCTGTTCGCCTCACGCGGCCTGCAGGGCCTGGGTGCCGCCCTCGTCTCGCCCGCCGCGCTCTCGATCGTCACCACCAGCTTCGGCGAAGGCGAGGGCCGGGCCAAGGCCATGGGCGTCTGGGGAGCCGTCTCGGCCGGCGGCGCGGTGGCGGGCCAGCTGCTCGGCGGCGTGCTGATCGGCCTGGCCGGCTGGGAGTGGATCTTCTTCGTCAACGTCCCGATCGCCGCCCTGGTCCTGCTGGCGGTCCTGCTCGGCGTCTCCGCCACTCCCGGCCGGGCCGCGGGGCGGACCGACGTCGTCGGCGCCGCGCTGCTCACCGGCGCCTTCGTGCTCCTGGTCACCGGCGCCTCCCAGGCCGCCGAGCAGGGGCTCTCGGCCCAGGTGGCGCTGCTCGGCCTGGCCGCGGTGGTGCTGCTCGGGGCGTTCTGGTTGACCGAACGGCGAGTCCAGGACCCGATCGTCCCCCTGGGGCTCTTCCGCAACCGGCACGTCACCCTCGGCAACGTGATCTGTTTCGCCTCGTCGGCCACCGTCATGGCCACCGTCTTCCTGGCCGCGATGGTGATGCAGCAGGTGCTCGGCGCGAGCGCGCTGCAGGCGGGGCTCAGCTTCGCCCCGGTGTCGGCCGTCATCACCGTCGTGGCGCTCAAGTCGGGGGCGGCCGTCGGGCGTTTCGGCGTCCGGAACGTGCTGCTGGCCTCCGCGCTCCTGATCGCCGCGGGCTCGCTGCTGCTGGCCACCGTCCCGGCCGAGGGGAGCTTCCTGCTGCACGTCGTGCCCGGACTGCTCGTCTCCGGCATCGGCGGCGGGCTGGGCTTCGCCCCCGGCATGTTCGTGGCCACCACCGGCGTCGCCGACCACCAGCAGGGGCTCGCCTCCGGCCTGCTCTCGACCTCCCAGCAGCTGGGCGGCGTGTTCGGGCTGGCCGCGCTCAACCTCGTCGCCGTCCAGGCCGCCTCCGCCGCGGCCGGGTCAGCCGACGCCGCGGTGGCCGGATACCGGGCCGGCTTCCTGGCCGCGCTGGTGTTCCCCGCCGTCGTCGCGGTCTGCTCGCTCGCGCTGCCCCGCCAGCAGGCCCCCGCAGCGATGGCGGCCGGCGACTCCCCGGCCGCGCCTGACCCGGTCGGCTGACCCGGTCGGCTGACCCCGGTCGGTTGACCCCGGTTGGCCGACGCCGGTCGGCCGATCCAGCTGGCCGATCCGATTGGCCGACGCCGGTTGGCTGACCCCGTCGCCTGACGCCTCCCGCGTCGGCTGGTAGCAGCGACGCCCGGCCTGGGCCACCGCCCGGCCGGGCGTCGCGGTGTCCGGGGGCGGTCCCCCGGAC
>NZ_JBSGJX010000032.1:0-113164 GCF_053605785.1 Nonomuraea sp. NPDC003754 | reverse complement strand
CGGCCGGCGAAGGCGCCGGCCGGGCGGCGCTGCTCGCTCGCGACCGTGGAGAGGTGACATCCCGTGGCTCCCGATTCCACGAGCCCGGCGACTCCCCGCTCGTCATCCGATCCGGACGGCCGTGGCCGCCTCGTCGTGGCAGGCGCTGAGGAGCCACGGGCAGATGACCGAGGACGCGGGCGCCTTCCTGCCGGGCATCGCGCACGCCGAGCGGCTCAGCGGTGGCTTCGCCCACGACGTGTGGCGCGTGGCCATGGCCGACGGCCGCTTCTTCGCCGAGCAACGCGTGCTGCGCTACCTGGCCGAGCCGAAGGTCGCCGAGGCGCTCGAGCCCGCCGACCGGGCCGGGCTGGAGCGGATCTGCACCGGCTGCGCGAGCTGGTACCCGTGGCGAGCAGCGTCCTCACCCACGGCGACCTGTGGCACGGCAACATGGTCGCCACAGGGGCGGGCGGGCGGCCTTCATCGACCCCGCCGTCTGCTGGATGTGGGCCGAGGCCGACCTGAGCATGGCCTACAGCACCGGCGGGGTACCGCCGCGCTTCTTCGACGCCTACCAGGAGCTGAGCCCGCTGGCCGCCGGCTGGCAGGAGCGCATGCGCCTGCTCCACCTGCGCGAACTGCTGAGCGTCGTCGCCCACGTCGGTGCGACGCGCGCCGACCTGTCCGAGATCAGGAAGATCGTGCGGAGATACGCCTGGTCTAGGGCGTGTTACGAAAGTCGTTTGGTCCGCTTGTCGGACATGCCTACCCTCTGGCCATGATCCAGATGAGGAATGACGAGTTGCGTGGCTATCAAGTGGGACCAGTACATGCCGAGCTTCGCACGCTCACGGTAAGTGACGACCGTGAAGGTGTGCTCGAAGGGACGCCGCACCTGCACCGTCGCTTTCGTCTGATGGGCATCGAGAAGGCGATGGCAGCGACGCCGCATCTGTATGTGCACGATCTCGACAAGCTCCGAGCCGATACGGAGGGGCGGGTCGAGGAGTGGCTGCCGCGAGAGACGGTTCACGCTCGACTGACGTCATGGTGGAAGCCAGAGGACATTGCAGAGCCTGGACATACGGTGCTCTCGGTGATGTGGTTCCAAACGGCTGCGCAGGATCCCTTCGCCCACCTGGCCACGATCGTGCGTCCCCTGGACTGGACTTCGCTCGCCAAGTTTGTCCCTTTTGAGGACTAAGTGTGGCGTCTCAGGAGGTTGGTTCCACGATGTCCTCGAACGTCAGTTGCTGCGGGACAGTGTCGAGCGGCTCCGGCGGCTGATCGAAGACGACGCGGTAGTCGCTGCCGATGGTTCGACTGATCGGTGGCTTCCCGTCCAGGGCGGCGTGCGGCCGCTCGTGGTTGTAGTAGTTCAGAAAATTTGCGAGGGCAACGCGGCGTTCGTGCTCGGAGCTGTAGCCGCGGACATGGGCCCACTCCCGGGCCAGGGGTGCCGTTATGGCGTTCCACCTTCCCGTTCGTCCGTGGCGTGTAGGGCCTGGCGCGCTTGTGCTTCGTGCCGGCCTTCGAGAGGGCGTCGGCCCAGGTCCGGGAGCGGTGGCAGGAGCCGTTGTCAGTGAGCACGCGGCGGATCGGCGTGATGTCGTGGGCGGCGAAGAAGGCGGCCCGGTGCCAGAAGGCGACCGCGGTGACGGCCTTCTCATCGTCCAGGGCCTCGGTGTAGGGGAGCCGGGAGTGGTCGTCGAGCGCCGAATGCAGGTACGTGTATCCGACCTTGCCGGTGCCCGGACCGGTGCGTTTGGAGGCGCGGGCGGAGTCGGTTCCGACGCCGTGCAGCCGCTGTAGGTCGGCGGCAAGCCGGGCTGGTCCGTGCTTGGTCTGCCGCCGCAATGCCTCCACCAGGTCAGCGATGTCCTCGGGGGTGCGGGCAGGGCTGCTGGTGGCGCTCCTGGACTCGGCGGCCGCGTTCACCGGGAGCCCTGGGATCTCAAGGCTCCCGCGTGAGCGGCTGTGCGTGGCGTCAGCGTGCGAACTTCTCGATGGCCGCCGGGGTGACGGGGGTGAAGAAGTTGACGAGGTTGCCGTCGGGGTCGCGGAACAGCAGCGACCGGTTGCCCCAGGGCATCGTGGTGGGCTCGCTGACGAAGTCGGTGACGAAGCCGGTCAGGTTCTGGTGAACGCGGTCCACGTCGTCGACGAGGAACTCGGTGATCACGCTGTGGTTGTCCGCCGGGCGGGCGGAGCCCGGGGCGAACAGCGGGACGGTGCGGGTGCCGGCGATCGCGAGGGTGGCGCCCGCGGTCTTGAGTTCGGCGAAGTCCTCGGTGGCCCACATCGCCCGCACCTCCGTGGCTCGCTCGTAGAACTCGACGAGGCGCGCTACGTCGCTGGTGATGATGCGGATCGAGACGAAGTCCATGGGGATCTCCTTGGCTGTGATGGAGGCGTGCACGTCGCAGGCTAGGAGAAATACTGGACAGAATCAGTCCTGTATTCGCGTTAGGCTGCGAACATGCCTCGACCCACCGGCCGCGTGCTGACACTCCTGGAGCTGCTGCAGTCGGGCGGCACCCGGACGGTGGCCGAACTCGCCGACCGGCTCGGCGTCGAAGGGCGCACCGTGCGGCGGTATGTGGACCAGCTGATCGACCTGGACGTGCCCGTGGAGTCGGTGCGCGGCCGCTACGGTGGGTACCGGCTCGCCCCCGGGTACCGCTTGCCTCCGCTCATGCTCAGCGACGACGAGGCGCTGGCCGTGCTGCTCGGCCTGGTCGCCGGCCGCCGAGCAGGGTTGACGACGGCGGAGCGCACGGCGAGCGAGACGGCATCGGCGAAGATCCGGCGGGTGCTGCCCAAGCACCTCGCCCGTCGGCTGGACACGCTCCTGGAAGCTCTCGCCTTCACGGATCAGCCCGGCGAGTTCGCCACCCCGGACGCTGGAGTCCTGCTCACCATCGCCGATGCGGTGCGCCACCGCCGACCGGTCTCGATCCGCTACACCGACCGCGACGGACGGCGCAGCGAACGCACGCTGCACGCGTACGGGGTCGTCGCTCATGCGGGCCGGTGGTACGTCACGGGCAAGGACCCCGACATCGGCGAGGACCGAACCTTCCGGCTCGATCGCATCGCAGACGCGAGGACCCTGCCCGGCTCATTCGAGGCGCCCGTGGGTCCCGATCCGGCGCAGCGCGTGTTGTCAGGGTTCGCCACGGCTGAGTACCGGCATGAGGTGACCTTGCGGATCCACGGGACAGTTGAGCAGATCCGCGCCCACCTTCCCGCCAGCGTCGCGAGCCTGGAGGAGCACGCGCCCACGGCAGACAATGACCGGGCGACCGAGCGCTGGCTGCGCGTCGAACTACGGGCGGAGCGGCTCGACTGGTTGCCTCCGGCACTCGCCTCACTCGACTGTCCGTTCGTCATCGAGCGCCCCGATGAACTGCGCGACCTCGTCATCGCGCTCGCCGATCGCCTCGCGTCCTACGCCCGCCAAGCCTGACGGCGAGGAACCGGCGGTAGCTGCCGTCACCGGGGGCGATGAAGTCCCACCGGCGGGCATGACCGTGGACCACGACGAATTCTTCCGCGAGCAACGTGAGCCGGAAGCCGCGGAATGGGCTGCTCGCCGACCCCGTATACCTTGGCCGACAGGTCTCCCACAGGCATTTCCTGCACTGGTCGTACGGCGACGCGACGACCAGTGCGGGACCGGCGGTGGCCTTCTCCGGTCCACCGCATCTGCGCCGGCACCCCCTACGACATCAGAAGGCGGCATCAGCGCTCGACCACCTCAGCCCGACGGAGTAGGAGCAGTCAGCAACCCCGCGGGTCGACGCAGCCGGCGGCCAGCTCGTTCGGGGCGTCAGGGAGCGTCACCGACCTGACGACCTTGCGCGTGGGAAGGTCGATGGCGTGCAGCCGCCTGGCCGCGGGCTCGCTCACGTAGGCGGTGCCGCCCCGCACGTGGATGGCCGGACGGGGCTGCTGCCACTCCAGCGGCTCCGTCCACGCGCCCATGACCTTGATCTTCTCCACGACCGTGCCCTTGACCGGGGCGATCACGTGCACGGCTCCGTCGGTGCCGAGCACCAGCGCCTCGCCCTCCGGGCCGCGGGCCAGCGACCTGAACGTGTAGCTGGTGCCGAGCGGCACCAGCTTCAGCGCGCCCTTCTCGGTGTCGATCAGCGAGACCTGCTCCGGCCGTTCCAGCTCGGCGTCGCGGTCCTTCTTGTAGTCGCCCAGCACGATCGGCGAGGTGTCGGAGCCCGCCTGGTTGCCGATCCTGCCGTACTCGTCCGGGCCGGCGATCTTGGTGATCTTGCCGTCCTTGTACAGCAGCACGCCGTCCTCGCAGCCGATCACCACGGCCTCGTTCTCGGCCGTGGCCTCGCCGTGCACACCAGGGCAGTCCTCGCTGCGGGCGATCTCCTTGCGCTCGCGGTCGAGGACGAGAATGCCGAGCCGCTTCTCCTCCGTGCCGAGCGTGACCACGAGCTCGCCGTTCTCCAGCTCGATGGCGACGCCGTGGTGCGGGGCCGCCGCCTTGTACACGCTGCTCGGCGGCAGGCCGTCGCCGAGCCGCCGCGGGTCGAAGCTGATGACCTGCCCGGTCCCGTCGGAGAACAGCACGGTACGGCCCGCGTGCCGGACGACGTGGCCTGGCTTGGCGCCCGCGAACTCGTCCGGCGTCAGCTCCGCGGAGACCGCGTCGAGCACGCGGAACCCGGTGGCCGTCGAGACGAGCACGTGGCGACCGTCACCCGCCGGGTTCACACGGTTGAAGCCCGGCAACGGGATGGTCCTGGCGAGCTCGAGCGTCTGCCCGTCGAGCACGTGCAGGCCGCCGTCGAAGGTGACGACCAGCGGGTCGGCCACGGTCAGCGCCGGGCCGGGCGGCGTGGGGGTGGCCGATGCGGGCGCGGCCACCGGCGCGGCGGCCGGCCGCGCCGCGCAGGCCGACAGGAGGAGTCCGGCGGTGAGCAGGGCGGGGATCGTGATTCGCATGTCTTCCTTCAGTGAGTGAGAGCGTCGGCGATGGCTGTGGCGTTGGCGCGCATCATCTGCGTGTACGTGGGAGCGCCTCCTTGGGCGTCGGTGAGGGACTCGGAGACCAGCTCGACGATCCGCACCCGCAGCCCGGCCTGCTCGGCCATGACCCGGGCCAGGCGGTCGGGTTGCGAGGAGTCGGCGAAGACCGCGGGCACACCGGCCGCGCGGACCGCGTCGGACAGCGACTTCAGGTCGGAGGCGCTGGGGGAGGCGAGCGTGGTGCCGCTGGGGATCACGGCGCCGACGACGGTGAAGCCGTAGCGCTCGGCGAAATAGCCGAAGACGTGATGGTTGGTGACCAGCTTTCGCCGCTCGGGCGGGATGGCCGCGAACCGGGCCGCCATCCAGGCGTCGAGCTCCTCCAGTTGCCTGCGGTAAGCGGCCGCGTTCGCGCGTACAGCGACGGCGTCGACGCCCTCGACCTCCGCGATGACTCGATCGGCGATCAGGTCGACGGCCCTGGCCATCCGGCGGGGGTCGGTCCAGAAGTGCGGGTCGAGCTGCCCGGACTGGCCGTCGGCCCGGTAACGGAGCGGGTCGACGCGCTCGCCCACGGCCAGCGACGGCACCCCGGCTTCACACGCCGCCTGGACGTGGCGCAGCACGCCTTCCTCCAGGCCGAGACCGTTGTAGACGAGCAAAGCCGCCCGCTCGATCCGCGCGGCCTGCCGCGCCGAAACACCGAAGGAGTGCGGGTCGGCGTCCGGCCTCATCAGCACGCTCACCGTGGCCTCGGCGCCGACGATCTGGCGGGTGACGTCGCCGAGGATGTTCGTGGTGACGACGACGCCCGAGCGCGCGCCGCCGTCGCAGCCCGTCAGGAGCACGGCGACCAGCGCCACGAGCGTGGCGAACAGGGGAATCCTGGTCATCGGCCGGTCTCCACCATGTACGTCGGACGGAAGTCGAGGGTGAAGGTGCGGGCGCGGCGCAGGCGGTCGTTGTAGTCGATCTCGTGCACGGCCCGCCCGGCCGGGTCGTTGACGTAGGCGCGGGTGGTGTCCACCTGGATGGACCCGCCTCCGCCGCCGCTCAGCGGCTTGGTGCTCGCGATCCGCTTGCCGGATCCCGGATCGAAGGCGTGCAGCACGCCACCGGCGTCGAGCGTCAGCACCGGCGAGCCCGCCCCTGCCGTGTTGACCGCCACCATCGGGCCGGTCTCGAGGAGCTTCCACGCCTTCGCGGAGACGTCGAGCAGCCAGGTCCCCTTGGTGCCGGCCCGCGCGGTGAGCGTCGTACTGCCCGGCCGGTGACTGAACGCGGTGGCGCGCGGCGCCTTCGCCGGGTACCCGATCTTCTCAGCGGTGAAGCCACCCTTCCCTGTGACGTTCCCGCTGATCAGCAGGGCGCCGTCCGCGCAGCCGAACACCGCCCCGCGTCGCGTCACCGCGTGCCCTCGTGGCTCGCGGCACGGCTCGGCCAGCCTGGCGACGGGCGCGCCGTCCCGGCGGCGCACCTCGACCGCGTCGCCCCGCGCGACCAGCAGCCGCTCCGCGTACGGCACCGCCAGCACAGCACCGGCCTGGCTCGTGTGCGTCACCTCGCCCTTCTCCAGGCGGGCGCGGTCGAGAACGAGCGCGGCGCCATCGGCGAAGGACAGCGCGGTGACGGCGGTGTCACCGGCGGCGGCCGGCTGTCCGCCTCCGGAGACGGTTCCGACCAGCCGTGGCCGCGCCCGGTAGTAGTGGACGTGGTCGCCGTGGTCCACGGTCCAGGCGCCGCTGTCCACGATGTGCGTGGCCGCCGACGTGGACAGGTAGGCGAAGCGGCCGTCCCCGGTGATCGCCTCGACGTCCTTGACGGTGCCGAGACTCTCGACCTCGCCGGTGATCAGGTCGAGGACGCGCACGCCGCCTGTTCCGCTGTCGGCCAGCACCAGCCGCGACTGCGCCTCGGCGCTCTCCTCGGCGCCTGCGACGTACCCGTGCGGCACCGCCTCGTGCGTCTCCTCGCGCACGGTGTGCCCGGCGCAACCGGCCACCGCGATCACGGCCAGCGCGACGAACACCTCCCTGCCTCCTCCACGGCCTCCTCCGCGGCCTCCTGCACGGCCTCCTGCACGGCCTCCTGCACGGCCTGCCCCACCGCCTTCTCCACCGCCTTCTCCGCGCCCGGACGCGCGGCCGCGGCCTGCCTGGAGTGCGGGCGCGCCGGATGTCGTGGACCCGGGTGTGCGGCCGGCGGACGGCGTCGCCGCCTGCCGCCTCATGCCGACCGCCCCGGACGCGGGAGCGCGGGAAGCCCTGGACGCAGGCTCGAGGCCAGCGCCGATGCGAAGAACAGGGCCACGGCCACGGCGGCGATCGTGGCGCCCGCCGCGGTGCCCAGGTGCCACGAGAGCACGAGCCCGCACACCGTGGCCAGGGCACCGATCAGCGCCGCGCCCAGCATGATCACCGGGATGCGTCGCGCCCACAGCGCCATGGCCGCGGGCGGCGCGACGAGCAGGCCGAACACCAGCAGGGTCCCGACCACGTGGAAGGAGGCCACGATGGCCAGCGTCACCAGCCCGACCAGCAACGCCTGCGACAGGCGTGGGCGCAGACCCAGCGTGGACGCCTTGCGCGGGTCGAAGGCCAGCGCGACGAAACAGCGGTGCCCCAGCACGGCGAGCGCGACGGCGATCACCAGCGCGGCCGCGAGCAGCCGCAGGTCCTGTGCCCTGACCGCCAGGACGTCGCCGAACAGGAACGCGGTGAGGTCGACGGCGAAGGACTCGGCGTGCGAGACGATGATCACTCCCAGGGCGAGCATGCCGGCGAACAGCAGTCCGATGCTCGTGTCCTGGGACAGGCGCGGCGACCTGCTCAACACCGTCACTCCCAGGGCCATCGCGACCGCGCTGAGCGCGGCGCCCGCCAGCAGGTTGCCGCCGGTCAGCGAGGCGAGCGCCACGCCGGGCAGCATGCCGTGCGACATCGCGTCGCCCAGGAAGGCCATGCCGCGTAACACCACCCAGGTGCCGGCCAGCGCGCAGATCGACGAGACCAGGACTCCGGCCCACAGGGCATGACGCACGAAAGCCACCTCAAACGGATCAAGGAGGTATTCCATGGCGACACACCCTACAATGAAAACCGTTATCGATTTCAAGGAGGTTGATGTGGCAGTCGTCCTGCGCGCACTCAGTGCCGGCTACCGGCGCCGGACGGTGCTGCACGAGATCACGGCGAGTCTGCCCGGCGCCGCCGTGACAGCCGTCGTCGGGCAGAACGGCTCAGGCAAGTCGACGCTGCTTGCCGTACTGGCCGGAGTCGTCAAGCCTTCAGCGGGCTCGATCGAGCACGCCAGCCGCCGGATCGGCTTCGTCGTGCAGCGCAGCGCCGTCTCCGACACCCTGCCGATCACCGTGCGCGAGACCGTGGCGATGGGACGCTGGAGCCACCGTGGTCCCTGGCGGCGCCTGTCACGTCACGACTGGGCGGTCGTCGACGACTGCATGGCCAGGCTGGACGTGCTCGACCTGGCCAGGCGTCCGCTCGGCGAGCTGTCGGGCGGTCAGCGGCAGCGGGTGCTCGTCGCCCAGGGCTTGGCGCAGGAGCCCGACCTGCTCCTCCTCGACGAGCCCGAGTCGGGACTCGACGCCGCGGCCCAGCGGCGCATCGCCGGCGTCATCGCCGAGGTGGCCGCCTCCGGTATCACGGTCGTCCAGGCCACCCACGACCTCGCGGCCGCGTTCCGCGCCGACCACTGCCTCCACCTGGAAGACGGCAGGCTGCGTGAAGCCCCGTAGGACCGCCGGCGTGTACGCGCGGCGCCGGGACGAGCCATGCTCGCGCAGCCGGTGCCCGGCCTGGGGGGCGGGTCTGGCCTGCGGCGTCACGGTCGGCCTCGCCTCGCATCTCCTCGCCTCACCTCACCGAGCCGGCCCCGGCCGACCGGACTTGATCGAGCAAGGCGGTTACGCTTCCGGCAATGGACGCAATCTTCCCGCCCAAGCTGAACAGAGGCGACGTCATACGAGTGGTGGCACCGGCCAGGTCCCGCGCATTGGTGACGGAGCACGACCACACCGACATCATCGAAGCCCGCTTCGCCGATCTCGGCGTGACGCTGTCCTACGGTCGCCATGTCGACGAACGGGACGCCTTCGACTCCTCCGGCATCGCCTCTCGGGTCGCCGATCTGCACGAGGCGTTCGCGGACCCCTCGGTCGCAGCGATCATGACGGTGATCGGCGGCTACAACTGCAACGAGCTCCTGCCCTTCCTGGACTGGGAACTGATCCGCGCCAACCCGAAGATCCTGTGCGGATACTCCGACATCACAGCCCTGCAGAACGCCATCCTGGCCCGGACGGGTCTGGTCACCTACTCGGGGCCGCACTGGTCGACGTTCGGGATGCGCGATCACTTCGAGCAGACCTTGCAGTGGTTCACCGACGTGGTGTTCGGCGGCGCTCCGGTCACCCTGACCCCGGCAGCCGAGTGGAGCGACGATCTGTGGTTCCTCGACCAGGACAAGCGTGACCTGATCCCCAACGAGGGGTGGTGGCCGATCCGGTCGGGCACCGCCGAGGGAAGAATCGTCGGCGGCAACCTCTGCACCCTCAACCTGCTGCAGGGCACCCCCTGCATGCCCTCGCTCGACGGCGCGATCCTGATCGTCGAGGACGACTTCGAATCGCATCCGGCGACCTTCGCCAGGGACCTGACCTCACTCCTTCAGCTTCCCGACGCCGCCGGCATCCGGGGGCTGGCGATAGGGCGCTTCCAGAAGGCCAGCAACATGACCCGCCCGCTGCTGGAACAGATCGTCGCCGGCCAGCCGTCGCTGGCGGGCGTCCCCGTGCTCGCCAACCTCGACGTGGGCCACACCTACCCCTTGGCCACGTTCCCGATCGGGGGTACGGCCCGGCTCACCGTCGACGGCGACGAGGCCGGCCTGATCTTGCGGCATCACTGACGCGGCCACGTCGGCCGGGCGCATGGTCGGCGTGGTCGCCGACGTACGGCCGGCTGGTGGAGGAATCCTGGGGGAGGGCGTGGGACGATCTCGAAGTGATCGGTCACATCGGGATCAACGTGCCGGACCTTCCGACAGCGAAGGCGTACTACGACGAGATCATGCCGCTGGTGGGCTTCGAGGAGTTCTTCAGCGCCGCCGACGAGTTCTCCTACCGCCCGGCCGACGGCAAGCGCGGCACGTACCTGTTCGTCTATCGGGCTCTCGGGGACGGCGACTACTCGCGGCACAGGACCGGACTTCAGCACATCGCCTTCATGGTGAAGACCCGGTCGGCCGTGGACGCGGTGCACGCCCGCGCGGTCGGGCTCGGCGCCACGGTGCTGCACGAGCCACGGCACTTCCCCGAGTACCCGCCGCCCTACTACGCGACCTTCTGGCTCGACCCCTTCGGGATCATGCTGGAAGCCGTGTGCCACCACGATCGGGACTGACCGCGGCAGGTGCCATGTCGGCCGACGGCGCAGCCCTGCCGCTGTGTTCTGCCGCGTCAAGATCCGGACGGGTGCACTGGTGATCGACCAGCCGGTCACCCGACCGGGCCCCACCGCACACCCCGCCTCGGCAGCGGCCGCTCGATGTCGGCCCACAAAGGCGATTCAGCGCTGGACGAAGTCGCCTCGACTCCGCCCGATCGCCGGCACAAACTCGGATCATGGCGCCCAGAGCAGCGTACGACGAGATCGCCGACTGGTACGAAGCGGAGTTCCTGGCCAGGCAGCAGGATGATCCGCTGGGACTCGGTCGCGCGCTGCGCGATCTGCTCGGGCCGGGCGGCGGGGTGTGCGTCGAGGTGGGGTGCGGCACCGGTGTGCACGCCGCCGCGGTGCGCGAGCTCGGCTGGACACCGGTGGGCCTCGACCTGTCCGCGGGGATGTTGCGGCACGCGAGGGCTCGGCTGCCGGTCGCGCTCGCCGACGCCGAGCGGCTGCCGATACGCGACGGCGCCGTGCCGGCGGTCATCGCCATGATGGTCCACACCGACATGCCGGGGTATCCGGCGGTGCTGCGCGAGGTCGCCAGGATCCTCCAACCCGGTGGCGTGTTCGTGCACGTCGGCGTGCACCCGTGCTTCTGCGGCGGGTTCGCCGATCGCGGCGACCCGGAGGCGGTGGTGATCCGTCCCGGCTACCTCGACGGGCACTGGACCAAGGCGTCGTGGACGGACCAGGGGGTGCGGGACAAGGTCGGTGCCACGCACCGTCCGCTGCCGGAGCTGCTGCACGCCTTCCTCGACGCGGGCCTGACGCTCGACCGCTTCGCGGAAGGCGGCAGCCCGGCTCCGGTCATGTTCGCGATCAAGGCCCGCAACGGCGACCGCCCCGCATGACCCGTAGGGCGCGGTCGGCGGCCGCCACGCGGTACGGCGTCGCGATCTCCGTCCTGTTCACGGCCGGCGGCGGATCAGATACCGGACGTGGGGCGTCTCCAGCCACTCGTCATCGAGCTCCCTGCCGACGAGCCGGGCGATGGCGGCGAGAGCCGTCGCGATCATCTCCTCCGTGGGCGATCCCATGTTTCCGGGGACGTCCCAGTCGGTGGGCATCCGCAGGCCCCGCCGCGTGTTCTCGCAGCGGGATGAGGATCTCCTCCAGCGGCACGGAGAACGTGGGCCGGCCGTCGATCGCGTACTCCACCCGGTGCGGGCGCGGCCAGTGCCTGCCGGATTCCGGTGGCGCCTCTCCGCGGGCCCCGCCGGAACGCGGCGCCGATCAGGGCGCATGGCCCTCGGCGATCCAGCGGGCGAACAGGTCGACGTGCTCGGCGGGCCAGGCGCCGTCGCAGGGCATGCTGGCCTTGCGGAGCCGGGCCAGGATGGCGTCGGCGTGCCGTACGACGTCTTCGTGGGACCACAGGTCGAAGACGACGCTCATCGACCTGCGGTCCATCTCGCGGAACAGCGGCTTGATGTGGTCGGCGAAGCCGACCGGCTCGTCCGATGCGGGAAGGTGCACCTCCGTCCTCTCGACGGGCGGGGCCAGCGCGGAGACGCGCGAACCCGGTCTGGCCTCGCACACCCACCACCATTGCGGTACCGGCATGTGCGGGGGCGGTGTCGCGCCGGGCTGCGAGTTCTCCAGCGCGATCCTGGAGCCCCATTCGATGTAGGCGGCGAACGCGGCACGGAACTCGGGATCGGTGGGCAGGCCCGCGTCGTCGGCGGCCCGGCTGATGAGCTGCGCCCAGCGGGACCGCCACTGTTCGGTCAGCGCCTTGCCCGCGTGCTCGGCGACCATGTGGTCGTAGCCGCCGTACTGCTCCGTGTAGAGCTTGGGGCCGCCGAAGGTCTCGGCGAGCCAGGCGGCGACACGCTGGGGATGGTCCGGCGACATCCGGGCGAACAGCGGCCCGAGCAGGTCGTCATGCGGCACGTACTTCTCGTAGAAGATGCGGGTCATCCGCGTCAGGGCGGGCAGCCCGCCGGCCCACTCGAACAGCGTGGGCTCCTCGGAGAGCGGCGGGTCGGCGAAACCGACGTGGTAGTGCATGCCGCTGCAGATCGGCTTGTTCCGCGAGTGGCCGCACCGGCAGAGGCTGTAGTGCTCCCTGGAGTCGTCGCCGTCGAGCGGGATGCCGCCGGTGATCCGGTACGGGCCGTCCTTGGACACCTCGATCGCGGGCTCGCGTGGCGGGACGGGGGCCGTCCCACCGTCGATCGCCTGCCCCAGCGCGCCCGACGGGCAGGCCCGTACGGCGCGGACGATCTCGTCGGCCCTGCCGCCGCTGGGCGCCACGAACGGCTCCTCACCAACCCGGAACACGGTGGGCAGCCGGTCGGTGCAGAAGCCCGAGTGGGCGCAGATGCCGCGGTTGTCGAGCACGGTGACCTGCACGCCCTCGTAGGACTCCTGCCGGTCGGGCACCCGGGCGGGATCCTTGTCGCCCTTGAACCCGATGTGGGCGTGGCTGCCGTCGCACAGCGGCTTGACGGCGGAGGCGCCGCATCGGCACAGGGCCATCTGCGGGAACGTCTGGATGGGCTCGCCCAGCCAGTTGGTGATCTTCGTGGGATTGGTGACCAGGTACGGCCCGTCGACCGCGACGTCGATCCGTGTCTCCAGATCGCCTTGGAGGTTGGCCAGTTCCTCGATCCTGGCCGCCATGGCCGCGGCGTCCTCCGCGAACAGGCAGGCCAGGTGCTGTAACGCGGCCGTGGCCTCGATCAGGCCCTCAGGAGCTCCTGGCCGGGCGCGCAGCCGCGTGGCGTCCTTGGCCAGTTCCCACAGCCGCTCGGCGGGCGAGCCGGTCTCGGTGACCTCCGGCTCCGTCCCGACCTCGAGCCCCGCCATGGACTCCCGGTCCGGTCCCGTCGCGGCTTCCTCGACGGCGGCGGCGAGGGGCCGGATCACCGTTTCGGCCAGCGGCTCGCCGGGCGCCAGGTCGCGGTTGAGCAGGCGCGCCCGCGCCAGCAGGGCGGCCGTGCTCATCGTGCCCCGAACAGCGCGGTGTAGTGCTTCATCTCCTCGATCTGCGAGAAGAAGGGCTTGACCGCGGTGAAGAACTCCCCGAACCGGGCGCTGCGGCGAAAGCCCTGCTCGTGCCCCTCGACCGAGTCCCATTCGATGCGGACGGTGTAGTGCTCGGGCTCCTCGACGCCGCGGGCGATCTCGTAGGCCAGGCAGTGCGGGTCGGCGTCGAGGACGCTCGACGCCGTCTTGTACGCCTGCTCGAACTCCCCGGCCCGGTCGGATGGAACGGTGTATCGGATGTACTCGATGACCACGATAGAACCTCTTCAGTACTGTGGTGCGAGACGAACTTTCATTACATTACAGCATTGTAATGAAACTAGGGGCTGGATCATGACACGAAGGATCGGACGAGCGCGGGACTCCTCCATCGACGACCGGATCCTGGCCGTCGCCCGACGGCATCTGTCGGTGTACGGATACGAGCGCATGTCGCTGGCCGCCGTCGCTCAGGAGGCCGGCACCACCCGTCCAGCCCTGTACCGCCGCTGGCCGGGCAAGGCCGAGCTCGCCGCCGCGGCGGTCGCGAGCATGGCCGAGGAGGAGGAAACGAGCCCGCCGCGGGATCCCTACACCGCCCTGGTGGCCGAACTCGCCGACTTCGAGCGCGGGGTCTCCAGGCCAGGCAGGCTCTCGCTCGTCGGCAGCATGCTCCAGGACACGACGCAGCCCGAGGTCCTGGCCCGCTACAGGGCGCGCGTGGTGGCCCCGCGACGACGCCGCCTCCTGGCCATCCTCCAGGCCGCCAAGGACGGCGGCCTCATCGACGCGGACGCCGACCTGGAGGTCGCCGTCACCATGTGCACGGGAAGCTGGTACGGCCGCGCGCTGGCCGAGTCCACCCCGCCGCCGCGCTGGCCGGAACGTACCGCGGCCCTGGTCTGGCGCGCCCTCGGCGGCCGGTGACGACCGGCTCTGCGAGGGCGCGGGGCGGCGGTGCCCGCGGGGCGGCCAGGCCTTCAGCGTCTACCGCTTCTTCTTGCTACTGCTATTTCGGCCGACCGAGATCACTTTCCCGGTCTCGTTGTTCTTGACAACCCAGATTCTTGCGGATCGCCCGTCACGCTGGGCTGGTGACCGCGGCCGCCGGGCGGGTGGCCGCGGTCCCCTCGGTCAGCGGAGGTTGAACGCGCGGAGGGTGGTCTGCCTGACGCGGTTGCCCGCCGCGTCCCACGCCTCCACCTTCAGGCTCACCGCGCCCTTGGTGGCGCGGTAGGCCGGGTACCTCGCGCCGGCGGTGTAGACGCCATCCCGGCTCCGCTTGAGGTCGGCGGGCTGCCAGGTGGCGCCGTCGTCGGTGCTGGTCCACAGCCGCACGCCCGAGATCGCCGGCATCTTCGCCGCCGACGGCCCGTGGTAGGCCTCCAGCTCGAACGTGTGCCTGCGCCCGGCCGCGACGGTGTTCGCGGCGGACAGGCTGTCACCGAGGTCGTAGCTGACGTAGACCGCCGGGGTGGTGCGGCACTGCTCGACCAGCCCGTCCACGAACCAGGCGTAACAGTTGGAGCCCGGCCTCAGCTGCTCCTTGGCCGGCGGCGCGGTGAACGTCCACTCGATGTCCTGCAGGTCGTTCTTGGCCGTCAGCCGGTAGACGCCCTGCTCCTTGGGCAGAGGGTAGCGCGGCAGCGTGTCGAACCCCGGCAGAGGGGCGTTCGGGATCTCCTTGCCGTCGCGGTACAGGTGCAGGTCGTACTGGGGCGCCAGGTCGCCGAACGCGACGCCGTCGTCGCGCCGTTCCCCGACCCCGCTGACCATGGACGGCGTCACCCACAGGTTGCCGTCGTGCATGCAGATCGCGCACGGCACCCCGATGACGAGCTGCTGGAGCGGGGCCGCGTCCGGGTCGCCGCCGAGCGCGTACAGCTTGTCGGAGGCCGTCGAGGCGCCCGGCGTGCTCGGGGTGGCGAACCACTGCTGGCGGGTGCTGCCCGGCCGGTCGAAGACGTCGGCGCGGTATCGGGTCTCCTGGACCTCCGCGCCGGGTTCGGACGTGACGAGAGCGGACATGCCCGCCTCGCTCACGATCTTGGGGTCGAGCGGCCAGACCCACTGCGACCTGCGCTCCGGCATGGGGTAGGCCCATTGCAGGATGTTGGTGTTGGTCACCGCGTAGGAGATGTCGTCGGTCTTCCACGTGCTGCGCCAGTTCATGTACTTCGTGTACGGCCCGGCGTGCATATCGAAATCGACCCGGTGCAACTGGCGCTCGGTCACCTCGTACCGCATCGAGTCCGGGACGCGCCCGTCGACGTACGGCTTGAACACGTAGGAGTACGGCGTGTTCGGCGTGCCCTCGACCCGGATGGTCACCGGGCCGCGACCGGCCTCCTGGCGGATCTTCGTGCCTTCGGCGTTGGAGACGTAGGCCACGGGGATGTTGACCGGCTTGAACGGCCCGCTGAACGGCTTCTGCGTGATCTGCAACGGGATCGGGCAGGCGGAGGCCCGCTCGTTGAAGGCCAGGACGCCGGCGGCGCCCGCGTCCCTGATCGGGTCCACGCGCTCGATCTGCAGGCCGCACGCCGTCCCGAAGATCCCCTCGGCGGGCTCGGCGTCGATCAGCACGAGCGCGCCGCGCAGGTCCTTGCCCGCGAGGTCCTCGGGACGGCCCTTGCCGGCGTCGACCACCCGCAGGTCCTTGGTGCCCTCGAACGGGACGTACCCGGGGTGTATCTCGCCCGCGTCGATCGTGTGGACCCGGGAGACCGGGTGCAGGGTCGTGCGCCTGGGCGTGCGCATGGTCATGGTGACCTCGGGCACGCCCAGCTCCCACTGGCCGGTGAAGCGGAAGCCGCCCTTGGTGACCTTCTTGGTCGGCAGCGCCCACACCTTCTCCCATCCGCCGAGCGGGCGGCCCGCCAGGAGCGTGCCGCCGAAGACCTTGCCGTTCGGCAGGGTGCGCTGGAAGAAGACGTCGTAGGTGTTGTTCAGCGGCTGCGCGGTCTTCGGGGCGCTGAAGCTGATCTCGGTGGCCTTGCGGGCGTCGAGGGTGATTTCGGTGTCGCCGGTGACGGTCAGCTCGGGCTCGAACAGCCAGGCCCGGTTGGCGCGGTCGTCGCCGTCCACCCAGTCGAGCACCTGCAGCAGGCTGACGGTGCCCGCCGGGACCCGGGTGACGACCAGGCCCTCGTCGTCGATGCGGCTGGGGCCGAGTTCGCCCTTGGTGCCCTCGACGTCGAGCACGCTCATGGCCGTCGGGGTGCGCGGCCTGCCGTCCCGGTCCAGGGTGCGGATGGTCAGGTCGTACGTGGGGACGTCACGTACCGCGCCGAGCGGCGTGGTGAGCCGCACGCCGTCGGCCTCGGCCGTCACGGCCCCGCTGTAGGTCCCGACGGCGAGCTCGGCCGGGTCGAGGGTGACAGTGGTGCCGGCCGTGCCGCCGGCGGGGACGGTCAGCGTCGCGTCGGCGAGGACCGGCTTCGCACCCCCGCTCATCGCGACCTTCAGCGTGAGCGTGACGGGCTGGTCGCCCAGGTTGCGGTAGGAGATCTGGCCGGTCTTCGGCGCGCTGCCGCCCTCCAGCAGGCCGAAGTCCACGCCGCCGCTGTCGGCGAACACCTGATGCCGGGTCGCGCGGTCCAGGTCCACCCGGCCGGCGCCCTGCTCGTAGACCGTGAAGCCGTCGTCCTTGGAGGTGGACATCAGGGCGGTCTTGAGCTGCCGGCCCGTCCAGTCCGGGTGCTGCTGGGCCAGGATCGCGGCGGCG
The DNA here is from genome assembly GCF_053605785.1 of Nonomuraea sp. NPDC003754. Lineage (NCBI taxonomy): Bacteria > Bacillati > Actinomycetota > Actinomycetes > Streptosporangiales > Streptosporangiaceae > Nonomuraea > Nonomuraea sp. NPDC003754. Next base: position 96,022 of record NZ_JBSGJX010000032.1, on the reverse strand, counting down.
CCGGCCACGTGCGGCGTGGCCATGGAGGTGCCCGAGGCGCCGGTGTAGTGCTCGTCCACCGGGGAGCCCATGGCGGTGCCGGCCGCCCGCGCGGCCACGATGTCCACGCCGGGCGCGGCGATGTCAGGCTTGAGCCCGCCGCCTGGGCGCGGCCCGCGGCTGGAGAACGCGGCGAGCTGGTCCTTCTTGTCCACCGCGGCCACGGTCAGCGCGGCGTCGGCCGCGCCGGGCATGCTGATCGTCTCCGTCTCGTACAGGTTGCCCGCGGCGACCACGAACAGCGTGCCGGTCTCGGCGGTCAGGTCGTTCACGGCCTGGCTGAGCGGGTCGGTACCGTCGCTGGGCGGGCCGCCGAGGCTCATGCTGACGGCCTTGGCGCCGCTGCGCGCAGCCCACTCCATGCCCTCGATGATCCACGACTCCTGGCCGGAGCCGGTGTTGTCGAGCACCTTGCCGACGACGAGCTGCGCGCCGGGGGCAACGCCCTTGTACCTGCCGCCCGAGGCCGCGCCGGTGCCGGCGATGGTCGAGGCGACGTGCGTGCCGTGCCCGTGCCCATCCTGGACGGGCAGGTCGGGGACGAACGACTTGCTGTCGGCGATCTTCCCGGCCAGGTCGGGGTGGCCGGTATCGGCGCCGGTGTCCAGGACGGCGATCTTGACGCCGGTCCCGTCCTGGCCGCGCTCCCACGCCTGGTGGGCGCCGATCATGGGGACGCTGACGTCCAGGTCGGCCTTGACCTTGGCGTCCAGCCAGAGCCTGGCGATGCCGCCGCGCAGCGTGCCGGGTGCCTTGGCCAGGCCCTGCCCGGCGGTCCGCGCGCCGCGTACGGCCTCCCAGAACGTGCCCGCCTGGGCCTTGGTGACGTCGAGGGCGGAGGCGTGGATGCTCTCCAACGTCCGGGTGGGGTCGCTGGCGGGGACGGCGGCGGCCGAGCGCTTGACCGCGGCCTCGGTCTGGTCGCTCGGGTATTGCACGATGACCGGCAGCCGCTTGGCGACGTCGTCGGAGTAGCCGTTCTCGGCCAGGTACTTGACGTCGAACAGCCGCCTGTCCACCAGCCCCTCCTGGACGGCGGCGACCGCGTCGTCCGGCAGCACGAAAACGCCGTCCGGGGTGAACTGGGTGAACAGGTTGATCCGGCGGCCGTCCTGGCGCGTGCCGGGGGCCGGCTCGACGCGGTACTGGCCGGCGGCGGACCGGGTGAGCTGGACCTTGTCGCCCGTGATCAGCGTGACGACGACCTTCTGGGCGCGCACCCCGGACAGGGTGACGTCCTTGGCGGCCTGCGCGGGGGCGGCGGGAGCGGCGGGGGAGGGGGCGGGGGTGCCGGGCGTCGCGGCGGTCGCCGGTCCGGTGGTCAGCACGCCGGCGAGCGCGGTGACCGCGGTCAGCAGGACGCCTGTCCGGCGTGCCAGCGGGGGGCGGGGCAGTGCCATGGTGGCCTTTCTGGCGGGGGAAGGGGGTCAGACGGGTTCGAAGCCGTCCGGGGGGCGAGGGGGCTCCGGGGTCTCACTGTGAAGGGAGGGGCCACCGGGAACGGGGTCTTCCGGGTCTGGCGGGCCGGGGTCTTCGGTGGTTTCGGACATGCCGAAAGTGTCGCGGCAGCCGTATGGGGTGGGGTATGGGGTGCCCTATGGGGAAAAATCCCCAATTTGGGGATTCAGCGGCCGGGGAGGAGGTGGCGGGCCAGCTCTGTCCGCGACCGCGCCCCGACCTTGCGCATGGCCGCGCTCACGTGCTTGTCCACCGTCTTCGGCGACAGGAACAGCTCCCTGGCGATCTCCTGGTTGGTCAGCCCCTCGGCCGCCAGCCGGGCCACCTGCTCCTGCCGGGCCGACAGCGCGTGGTCGTTCCCCGCCTGCGCGGGCGCGCTCTGCGCCGCCGGGCGGACTCCCCACCTGCGGCCCAGCCCGGTCGCGCGGTCGAGGTCCCAGCGCGCCCCGAGGTCGGCGTACACCGCGACGGCCCGGCTGAGCCGCCCGGCGGCCTCGGGGTCGTCGAGGGCGAACAGGCAGGCGGCGGCCTGCTCGCCGGCCTGCGCGGCCTCGTACCGCGCCGGGATCAGCTCGAAGGCGTCGGCGGCGGCGGCGAACTCCGCCGCGGCCCGCGCCCACTGCCCGTCGGCGGCGGCCAGCGAACCGCGGGCCTGCGCGAGCGCGGGCGTGGCCAGCGGCGCGTCGAGCCCGGCCAGCCGGGCGGCGTGCCGCGCGACGACGTCGGCGGCCTCGTCCGGACGGCCCGCCGCCAGCAGCGCCTCGGTCAGCGCGGGCAGTGCGCGGACCGCCACCGGCCACAGCTCGCTCGCCTCCCAGTGGAGGCCCGCCTCGACGGCCGCCTCGATCGCCGGCTCCGGCTCGCCCCGCGCGGCGGCCACCCTGAGCAGCATGGCCAGCGGCAGCACGAGGTCGTCGAACTGCCTCCGGGTACGGGCCTCGGCGGCGGCGTCGAGCAGCGGCGGCAGCGCGGCCTCCTGGCGGCCCTGCACCGCGGCCAGGCAGGCGGTCACGATGTCGACGAGGATGCGCTCGTGCGGCTCGTCGCCGAAGTGGTCGCGCAGCTCCTGGAGCCTGGCCGGCAGCCCCTGCCAGGAGCCCTCGAAGTAGTCGGCCGCGGCCAGGTTGACAAGGCAGCGCAGTTCGAGCCGCTCGCGCAGGTCGGGTTCGGCGCCGTCCTCGACGGCCGCGGTCAGCAGGCGGCGGCCCTGGCGGTGGTGCCCGCTGAACAGGGCCGCGCCCCCGATGGAGCGGTAGGCGTTGACCTCGCGGCGCAGCAGCCGCCGCCCGCCGGTCTCCCGCAGCAGGTCGCCGGCGAGCGCGGCCCAGCGCGGATCGCCCATCACCACGAAGATCATCGCGATCTTGCCGAGCACCAGCATCCGCATGGCCGGATCGGCGACGGCGGGCAGGGTCGCGAGCGCCCGCTCCAGCCAGGACCTGCTCTCCTCGGGCGGCAGGTCGCTCGGCGGGCGGCCGACCCCGGCCATGGCCCACGCGGCCAGCCCCGGCTCGCCCGCGAGGTCGTCGGCGGCCCGCGCGAAGGCCTCGCCGATGCGGGCGCCGTCGGTGCGGGTGCGCTCCAGGTGCAGCGCGAGCAGCAGGCGCAGGTGGCCGCGGAGCGGGGGCGGCACGTCCTGCTCCAGCGCGCAGTTGACCAGGTCGGCGACCGGCGGTGGGCGTAGCAGCTCCAGGGCGGCCCAGCCGAGCTTCACCGTCAGCTCGGCCCGCCGGGCCGCGGGCAGGTCTGTGTCGCGCAGCACGTCCTCCAGCAGGCGCGCGGCCTCGGCGTCGTCGCCCAGCCTCGAGGCCTGCTCGGCCGCCTCGATCGCGGCCTCCACCCACTGCCCGGCCTGGCCCGCCTGGCGCAGGTGGTGGGCCAGGCGTCCCAGCGGCACCGGGCGCAGCCCGCGTACGGTGTCGGCGGCGGCGGCGTGCAGGGCCTGCCGGCGGCCGAGCGGGATTGCCTCGTAGACCGCCTGCGCCGCCAGCACGTGACGGAACCCCACCAGCCCGCCGGTGTCGGCGAACAACCCGGAGCCGAGCACCTCGTCGATCGCCCCGACGTCGGGCCCCGACAGCAGGGCGACGGGCACGGGAAGCTGCAGCACGGCGGCGCGTTCCGCCACCTCCTTGGCGCCGGGGGAGAGCCGGGCCACCCGTTCCTGCACCGAGGCGCGCACGCCGCTCGGCACGTCCAGGTCCTCCAGCGCCCGCCGCGCCCAGCCGCCCTCCCACCGGATGAGCGTGCCGCGGTCGCGCAGCAGCGCCAGCAGCTCCTGCACGGCGAGCGGCAGGCCGGAGGCCCGCAGGCACAGGTGCTCGGCGAACTCGGCCGTCACCTCCTCGGCCCCGAGGATCGCCGAGGCCATCACCCGCGTCTGGGCGGCGTCGAGCGGCGGCAGCACCAGATGCTCGGCCGTGATCGTGTCGGGGGCGCGCGCCGTGATCGCGCGTACCGCCCCTGACGCCTCCTCGCTCCGGTACGTCAGCACCACCCGCAACGTGCCCGGCAGCACGGACATCAGGTACGTCAGGAACTCGACCGTCTGCCCGTCGGCCCAGTGGAGGTCCTCCACCGCCAGGACGGCGGGGCCGAGCGCGGTCAGCACCTCGGCGAGCCCCCGGAAGACCCGGTGCCGCTCGGCCGCCCGGTCGTCGAGCGGCGGCGGCGTCTCCGGCAGCACCCCGGCCAGCTCGGGCAGCAGCTCGCGCAGCGCCCCCGCGACCGGCGACAAGGCCGCCCCGGCCAGTTCGGGCGCGCGTCCGCGTAACGCCTCGACGACGGGCCCCAGCGGGAACGGCTCCCTGATCTGCACGCAGGCCCCGCTCAGCACCCGCAGGCCCGCCACCGCGGGACGGCCGAGCAGCTCGGCCGTCAGCCTGGACTTGCCGATGCCGGCCTCGCCCTCGACGACGGCCACGGCGGGCGCCCCGGCGACCAGCGCGACGAGCCGGGCGAGCTCCCTCTCCCGCCCCACCAGAACCGGGGAGACCACTCGCCCAGCACGCACCCGCTCATTCAACTGCACCGGAAGTCTTAGATCAACGTCACGGCGGCCGCCGCTCCCGGCCTCCGGACCTGGGCGTCCTGGACGACGTCACAACCAGCCGTCCTCACGCACGCTCCTGATATTTGGTGAACTAAACCATTAATGATGGAGGGGCGTCTGCGGGCAACGGCCCGGTCTCGGGGTTGAAGAGCGTCTTGGACAGGCGCTCGATGCCGTAACAGACGGCGCCGACCGCCACGCACTCGTCGCCGAGCACCGAGGCCCGCACCTCCGGAGTGCGCAGGCACATCGTCTCCAGTTCGTCCCTCAGCGGCTCCAGGAGCACGTCGGCCGACCGGGAGAAACCCCCGCCGAGCACCACCAGGTCGGGATCGACGGTGAGGGCCATCGCGGAGGTGGCCAGCGCGAGCACCTTGACGTACCGCAGGACGGCGCCGCGCGCACCGGCGTCGCCGCGCCTGGCGGCCTCGAACACCGCCCCCGCGACCGCGTCGGGCGGCGTGCCGGGTTCCACGGCGGGGACGGCCTGCAGGAGCTCGCCCACGTGACCGAGGTTGAACAGCGGGTGCACGCCGATCTCGCCCGCCGCGCCCCCGCCGCCGCGCAGGGGGACCCCGTCGAGCACGACGGCGGCCCCGGCCCGCCTGCCGACGTGCAGGAAGATCAGATTCCGGGTGTCGCGGGCGATGCCCCTGCGGCACTCGGCGAGTGCGGCGAGCCGGCTGTCGTTCTCCACGAGGACCGCGCAGCCCAGCCGCGCGCCGACGTGATCGGCCAGCGGCACGCTCGACCAGTCCTGGATGGCCCGGGACAGGACGACGCGTCCTTGCAGGTCGACGTAGCCCGTGCTGCCCGCGACCGCGATCCAGACGTCGGAGGCGGAGGTGCCCGAGCCGGTCAGGCAGGCGTCGACGGCCCTGTCGACGGCGGCCAGCCGCTCGGCGCGCGGCTGCTCGGGGGTGACCGGCTCGCGCGTGGTGTGCAGGACGTTGCCGTCGAGGTCGGCCACGACCGCGAGCACCTTGTGCGCTCCTATGTCGAGCCCCAGCACTCGGCCCGCTTCCCCGCGGAACCGGTAGCGGCGCGCGGGCCTGCCCTTCTCGCCGCCGCTCGGATCCATCTGGGCCACCCAGCCCAGCTCCATCAGGTCGCTGACCACCACCTTGATGGTGGCTCTGGCCAGGTCGGCGCGCTCGGCGAGCCTGGTCAGCGTCATCGGGCCGCCGACGCGCAGGGCGGCGAGCGCGGAGAGCGCGTTGAGACGCCGGAGCCGTTGAAGGTCGCCGCCAGTCACGGGGTGCGTCACGGATAACCCTTCTTGACGAATCTTAATGGTGGACTTCATCATAAATTCCCATCGGGACGGTCATCCACCACGACGCAAGCCCGCCCGCCCGTACGGCGACACGACCGTCGAATCCCGCCCCCCGACCCCTCAGGGACCTGACTTGCTGCTGCCACGACCCGTTCACCTCACCCGAGACGGCACGGAGCCCTTCACCCTCACCACGGCCACAGTGATCGCCGCACCCCCCGAGCTCGCGCGGGTGGAAGGCTGGCTGCGTGGCGTGCTGTTCCCCGTGACCGGCCTGCCGCTGCCGCCCGGAGAGGCGCGGCCCGGGGCGATCGAGATCACCCTGGCGGCCGGGCTCGGCCATGAAGCGTACCGCCTGACCGTGCGCCCCGGCGGGGTGCGCATCGAAGCGGGGGACGCGGCGGGGGCGTTCTACGGCGCGCAGACCCTGCGCCAGCTGCTGCCGCCCGCGGCCTTCCGCAGCGGCGCGGTCGGCGAGCGGGACTGGCTCGTCGCCCCGGTCACCGTCGAGGACCGGCCGAGATTCCGGTGGCGCGGCTGCCTCATCGACGTGGCCAGGCACTTCCTGCCCAAGCCCGACCTGCTGCGGTACATCGACCTGCTGGCCGCGCACAAGCTCAACGTGCTGCACCTGCACCTGACCGACGATCAGGGCTGGCGGTTCGAGGTGAAGGGGTACCCGAAGCTGACCGAGGTCGGCGCCTGGCGGAGGGAGAGCCCGCTGGGGTCACGCCGGCACGGCGTCTTCGACGGCCGCCCGCACGGCGGCTTCTACACCCAGGACGACCTGCGCGAGATCGTGTCGTACGCGGCGGACCGGTTCGTCACCGTGGTGCCCGAGATCGAGCTGCCCGGGCACTCCCAGGCCGCCATCGCCGCCTATCCGGAGCTGGGCAACCTCGACGACCCGCTGGAGGTCGCCACCCAGTGGGGCGTCTCCCCGAACGTGCTCAACGTCGAGGACGCCACGCTCGCCTTCTACCGGGACGTGCTCGACCAGGTCATGGAGATCTTCCCCGGCGAGTACGTCTGCGTGGGCGGCGACGAGTGCCCCAAGACGCAGTGGCGGGAGAGCCCGTCGGCCCAGCGGCGCATCCGCGAGCTCGGCCTGCGCGACGAGGACGAGCTGCAGAGCTGGTTCATCCGCCAGTTCTCCGACCATCTGACCGCGCGCGGGCGACGCCTGCTGGGCTGGGACGAGATCATCGAGGGCGGCCTGCCGCCGGGTGCGACCGTGGCGTCCTGGCGCGGCACGTACGGCGCGGTCGTGGCGGCCAGGGCCGGGCACGACGTGATCACGTGCCCGTTCACCCAGCTCTACCTCGACTTCCGGCAGTCGGACCGGCCCGACGAGCCGGTCCCGATCGGCAGCGTGATCTCGCTGCGCGACGTCCACGCCTTCGAACCGGTGCCGCCTGAGCTCACGGAGGCCGAGGCCGTTCGCGTGCTCGGCGCACAGGCGAACCTCTGGACCGAGCACATCGACTCGCCTCGCGCGCTCGACTACATGGCCTTCCCCCGCCTGTCGGCCTTCGCCGAGGTCGTGTGGAGCCCCGCGGGCGGCGACTTCGACGACTTCCGGGCGCGGCTGCACCACCACGAGCGCCGGCTCGCCGCGCTGGGCGTGGAGTACCGCAAGGAGTCCGGCCCCGAGCCGTGGCAGACGCGGCCGGACGTCAAGGGCTGGCCGCGCGAGCGGGCGGAGACCGAGGCCGAGGTGGCGGCCTGGACCCGCGGCATCCGACGAAACCTCAGTGGAGAGAGGCACGCATGACCAGACGCCTGTCTGTCATCCTCGTCTGCTTATCCTGCCTGCTCGGCGTGATCACCCCGGCCCGTGCGGCGACTCCCGAGCTGTCGGCGTACTTCAGCAGGCCGAGCGTCGACGGCACGCTCGACGGCTCCCTGCTGACGCGGTTGCTGGGCCTGATCGACCTGGCCGCGCCGGGTTCCACCCTGCGCGTGGCGACGTACGTGCTGGAGATCAGGACCGTCAAGGACGAGCTCGTGGCGGCGCACGATCGCGGCGTCGACGTACGGGTGGTGTCCGAGGGATCCGGTCACGACCCGCTGCTCGACGAGCTGGCCGCCGCCGGCGTGCCGGTCACGCTCTGCACCATGGGCTGCAACGGCCCGGACACCGACATCAACCACCACAAGTTCTTCGTGTTCAGCCGCCTCACGGACGGCAGGACCGACGTGGTCGCGCAGAGCTCGCAGAACCTCAGCGCCGACAACGGCCTCCACCAGAACATGCTGATCAGCTCGGGCGACGCCGGCCTGGCCGAGGGCTACCGGCAGGTGTTCGACACGCTGGTCTCCCGGGTGCGGGCGACGTGGCAGGCGCCCTTCACCTCCGCCAGTGGCAAGGTCACGGTCTGGATGGAGCCCCGCGACACCGTCTACGACCAGGCTACCTACGACAGCGCCGACCTGGTCGCGGCCATGATCAAGGACGTGGGCTGCCCCGGCACGATCCGCGTGGCGCAGGCGCAGTTCGCCACGGACAGGCCGCTCGTCATCGACGCGCTCAAGGCGAAGAAGCAGCAGGGGTGCGGCGTCCAGGTGCTCGTCGCCGAGGGCAACCAGACGGTCTCGACCGCCCAGGAGCTCGCCAAGGGCGGCATCGTGGTGCACACCTTCAGGCCCGGCGGCTGCCACTACCCGGCCGGGGACACCTGCGCGCCCGACAACCTCCACTCGAAGATCATCCTGGTGAACGGGCCGTCGGCGGCAGCGGGCGGCGCGACGCGGCGCTACGTCTACACCGGCTCCCACAACCTCAATGCCGGCTCCCTGACCGCCTCGGACGACTCCTTCATCCGGATCGACGACGCGGGGATCTACGCGGCGTACGACGCGGACTTCGCCGCGATGCTGGACGAGATGATCAAGTTCGTCCCCTCCGCCTATCCGGACGCCGCGCTCCAGATGGCCGCCAATGGCCCCGACGACCAGCGGGCGCCGAGGGCGGCCGCCATGCGCGCCGGCTACACGGCCGTGGCCTGGGAGGGCGACCGTGATCGTGCCTCGGTGGACGGCACCGAGGTCTACGCGCGCATCTACCACGACGGGCAGCCGGTGACCGGCCCCGTGAAGGTCTCGATGGGCGGGGTCGGGTGCGCGACCGGCTGGAACCACGTGCAGCCGTCGGCCGGCGTCGACGACACGGGCAACGCCTACGTCGCCTGGGCCGAGGACGGCGACTGCCGGGGCGAGCACAACATCGCGGTGCGCAGGCTCTCGCCGTCGGGCACGCTGAGCTCGACGATCTGGGCGAACGACCCGCAGTGGAGCGGCGACCAGACCCGGCCGAGGATCGCGGTCCAGGGCGACGGCGGGTTCACGGTGGTCTGGGAGGACACGCCGACCAAGACCGTCCGCGCGGCCGGCTACGCCTCGCTGACCTCGCGTGCCTTCGCGCCGGTCCAGGTGGGCGCGGGGGACCGGCCGGACGTGGCCGTCGACGGCGCCGGCACCGCGACCGTGGTCTGGCAGCAGGCGCCCGACGTGTACGGCAAGCGCGTCTCGGCGACCGGTGCGACCGTCGCCGCCGCCACGAAGATCAACACCAACGCGGCCATTGAGCACCTGGCCCCCGCGGTGGCGACGACGGCGGGCGGCGACAGCGTCGTCGCCTGGAGCGACAACGTGGCGGTCACCGGAGGCGACGTGAAGACCGTCTGGCGGGTGCGGACGCGAGGTCTGACGCCCTCCCTAGGATCGAGGTTCGCTGAGAACCCCGTCGCGTTCGGCAAGTACGCGCCGAACACGGTCTCCGACGGCGGCAAGGAGTACCCGCCGCTCTGCGGGAGGGTGTCGTCGGTGGACAGGTGCGCGGTCCAGGGATCGCCGTCCGTCGCCGTCGACGACAGCGGACGGTTCGTCGTCGGCTGGACCGAGTCCGACATCTGGAACGCCGGCCGTTCCTTCGAGGTGTACGCCCGCGGCTTCAACGCCGACGGGACGACGGCCGGCCGGTTCCCCTGCGAGCGCATGAACCCGAACACGGCCGGCAGCCAGTCGGCCACCGCCGTCGCCGCCGACGCCACCGGCTTCCACCTCTTCTACGCCGAGGACTTCGACGTCAACGGATACAGCGATGTCGTGGCGCGGACCGGCTTCACCAACACCGAATTCTGAGCCGGGCGCCGCTCCCTCGCGATCGAGACCCTGACCACCACCCCCGGCGCTTCCAGAGAGAAGGAACCCCCCGTGCGTCTGCGTATGGCATTGGTCGCCGCCCTGGCCGTGACCCTGGCCGGTTGTGGCTCCGGCACCGATACAACCACCAACTCCGGAAAAATCACGATCAGCTACGCGATTTGGGAGAAGAACGACCAAGCCAGCACCCAGAAAATCATCGACGCCTTCCAGAAGCAGCACCCCGACGTCACGGTCAAGCTGGAGATCACCCCCTGGGACCAGTACTGGATCAAGCTCCAGACCGCCGCCACCGGCGGCGCGGCCCCCGACGTCTTCTGGATGAACAGCCTCAACGTCCGCCTGTACGCCAAGGGCGGCGTGCTCGCCCCCATCGAGAACGCCGACGTCAGCGCCTTCCCGCAGGCGATCGTGGACGGCTACCGCTACGACGGCAAGCTGTACGGCATGCCGCGCGACGTCGGCCTCCCCGTGCTCTGGTACAACAAGGAGCTCTTCGACAAGGCCGGCGTCAAGTACCCGACCGCCGACTGGACCTGGGACGACCTCAGGGCCGCCGCCAAGAAGCTGACCGACCCGGCCACGAAGCACTACGGCCTGCTGGCCCCCATGTGGGACCAGGGCGGCTTCTACCCCACGATCGTCCAGGCCGGCGGCCACGTCATCTCCGCCGACGGCAAGAAGTCGGGCTTCGACGAGCCCGGCTCCATCCAGGGCCTGGAGTTCTGGACCGACATGATCAACAAGGACAAGGTCGCCCCGCCCGCCCAGGCGACCACCGACACCGACCCCGTACAGCTGTTCATGACCGGCAAGTACGCCATGTACTACGGCGGCTCCTGGCTCGCCACCGCGTTCAAGGCCGACACCGAGCGCGGCGACAAGGTCGACGTGGCGCCCCTGCCCAAGGGGCCGGCGCAGGAGGCCGTCATCCTGCTCGGCCTGGCCAACGCCGTCTCGGCCAAGAGCGAGCACCCGGTCGAGAGCGCGCAGTTCGCCACGTTCCTCTCCTCCGAGGAGGCCCAGAAGATCCTCAGCGACACCGGCGGCGCCTCGGTCTCCTCGCGGGCGGGCACCCAGGACGGCTGGTTCAACGCCTTCCCGAACTACCACCTGAAGGAGGCGTTCGACGCCTCGATCCCGCACGGCGTGCCGTACCCCGTCTCCCTGAACACCGCCAAGTGGCAGGACGTGCAGAACAAGCTCCTCGCCGAGGCGTGGGCGGGCAAGCGGCCGACCGCGGACGCGGCCAGGGAGATCGCCGCGCAGATGAACGAGATCCTGGCCAAGGAGTAGCGGATGCTGCTGACCGAGGAACGGGTCGCCGTCAAGACGGCCCGGCCTGGGCGGCGGCCACGCCGCGACTGGCTCTGGGGTTACGGGCTGATCGCGCCCATGGCCCTCGGGCTGGCCGTGTTCTACCTGTGGCCGATCGTCCAGACGCTCTACCTGAGTTTCACCGAGTCCGGCGTGTTCGGCGGGCAGACGTGGGTGGGGCTCGACAACTTCGCCGCCCTCTTCGGCGACGAGGAGATGCTCGGTGCGCTGCGCAACACGCTGCTCTACTCCGTGCTCGTGCTCATCGGGGTGCCGCTGGCGATCGTGATCGCGGTGCTGCTCAACGTGCCGGGGCTGCGCGGGCTCGGCTTCTTCCGCACGCTGTACTTCCTGCCGGTGGTCACCATGCCCGCGGCCGTCGGCCTGACCTGGCGCTACCTGTACAACGGCGACTTCGGCCTGATCAACTACCTGCTCGGCGAGATCGGGATCGACGGGCCCTACTGGGTCTCCGACCCCGAGTTCGCGATCTACGCCATCGCGGTGGTCGGGATCTGGAGCTCGCTCGGGTACAACGCCGTGCTGTTCCTGGCCGGGCTGCAGGGGATCCCGAAGCACTATTACGAGGCCGCCGCGATCGACGGCGCGGGCAGGGTGCGGCAGTTCTTCCGCATCACGCTGCCGCTGCTCACACCCACCACGTTCTTCGTCATGGTGATCACGCTGATCAACGCTCTGCAGGTGTTCGACCTGGTCTTCCTCATGATCGACGTCAAGAGCCCGGCGATGGCGGGGAGCCGTACGATCGTCTACCTCTTCTACGAGCAGGGCTTCGTGCAGAACAGCCGCGGCTACGCAGCCGCGATCGCGGTCGTGCTGCTGGCCCTGATCCTCGCGCTGACCGCCCTCCAGTTCAGGCTGCAGAGGCGGTGGGTCCACTATGAGTAGGCGCTGGATCGTGTACGCGGTCCTGCTCGTCGGTGGGCTGATCATGATCACGCCGTTCGTCTGGCAGCTCGTGGTCTCGCTGCAGACGGTCACCGAGTCGATGCGGGTGCCGCCCACGCCGGTCCCCTCCTGGCAGTGGCACAACTTCGCCGACGTGTTCAGGACCGTGCCGCTCGGGCGGCAGTTCCTCAACACCGTGATCGTCACGGCGGCGGTGACGGCCGGGCAACTGCTGCTCTGCTCGCTCGCGGCCTTCGCCTTCGCGCGGCTGGAGTTCCCCGGGCGCGGGCCGATCTTCATGCTGTTCCTGGCCGTGCTGATGGTGCCGGGGGAGCTGTTCCTGCTGCCCCGGTACGAGATCATGCAGGGGCTCGGCTGGCTCAACACCCTCCAGGCGCTCATCGCCCCCGGGGTCTTCGGGGCCTTCGGCACGTTCCTGCTGCGGCAGTTCTTCAAGACGCTGCCCAGGGAACTGGACGAGGCGGCGCGCCTGGACGGCGCCAACCCGCTGCAGATCTACTGGTGGATCATGCTGCCGCTGGCACGGCCCGGGCTGCTGGCGCTCGGGCTGCTGACCGTCATGTGGTCCTGGAGCAGCCTGCTCTGGCCGCTGGTGGTCAACACCGACCCGGAGATGATGACGCTCTCCGCCGGGCTGGCCTCGCTGCGCGGCCAGTACCTGACCGATTACCCGATCCTCTTCGCCGGGTCCGTCGTCGCCTCGCTGCCCGTGATCGTTCTTTTCGTGGTCATGCAGCGGCAGCTGATCGCCGGGATCGCGTTCACCGGCTCGAAGGGCTGATCCGCCAGTCTTTCCTCCCGTTGTATCCCCTATCGAGGAGTATGTGTGCATTCCCGTCTCAAGTGGATCGTCGTCGCCTTAGGCGTCACTCTGGCCTCCTCCGCCTCACCGGCACTGGCCGACCCGAAACCCGTGGACGTGCAACTGCTGTCCCTCACCGACTTCCACGGCTACATCACCCCGCAGAACAACGCCGCCGACGGGACGATCAAGGATCCGCAGGGGAACACCCTGGTGGTGGGCGGCGCGCCGTACGTGGCGACGCATCTGGACAAGCTCCGGCAAGGCCATGAGAACACGGTCACGTTCTCGGTCGGTGACAACTTCAGCGGCTGGCCGACCGAGGTGTCCTACCACGCCGACGAGCCCACGATCGAGTTCCTGAACAAGATCAAGGTGGAGTTCACCACGGTCGGGAACCACGAGCTGGACCGGTCCCTGGAGTTCCTGCGCGACCACATGGGCGAAGGCGAGTGCTTCGGCGAGATCGGGGTCGACAGCTGCTTCACCGACTCCGACGGGCGGCAGTTCCACGGCGCCGACTTCGCCATCTCGACGGCCAACATCACGCGGAAGGGCGACACCCGTCCGGTGCTCCCGCCGTACGTGATCAAGCGCTTCCAGGGCATCCCCGTCGGGTTCATCAACCTGACCACGCCCACCACGGTGGACGGCTCCACCTCCTACCAGCCGTCACTGGACAACCTGCCGCTGGTGGAGACGGCCAACAAGTACGCCGCCATCCTCAAGCGGCGCGGCGTCAAGGCCATCGTCGCCAACGTGCACGAGGGAGGCAAGGCCGGAGACGACTACAACGGCTGCGCCGACCAGAAGAGCGGGCCGATCTGGGACTTCGCCGCCAACGCCTCGCCCGACATCGACGTCATCGTCACGGGCCACTGGCACTGGTACTTCACCTGCTCGCTACCCGACCCGGCGGGTAACCCCCGCCCTGTCGTCGAGGCCGCCAACCACGGCCGCCTCATCAACGAGATCAACTTGAAGCTCGACCACCGTACCCGCGACGTCATCAGGTCCGAGACCACCGCGGTCAACCACCCCGTGACCCGCGACGTCACCCCCGACCCCGCCATGGTGAAGCTGGTCGACCACTGGAACGCCAAGCAGAAGGAGACCTACGCCAAGCCGTACGGGACCATCACCGGCGACCTCACCAGGACCCGCGACGCGACGGGGCAGAGCACGCTCGGCAACACCGTGGCCGACGTGGCCTACTTCGACTCGCAGCGAACCGAGGGCGGCCAGGCCGACCTGGCCATGGTGGCCGTCGCCCCGACCAAGGGCTCCAACTCCCTGCGCGGCGACCTGAGGTTCGCCAAGGGCACGAACCCCGCCGACAGCGACGGTCAGGTGCTCATGGGCGAGTCGTGGGCGGCGTGGGGTTACGCCAACCCGGTGCTCACGGTCTCGGTCAAGGGCTCGCAGATCGAGCAGGCCCTGGAGCAGCAGTGGCAGACGCAGGCCAACGGCACCGTGAAGTTCGCGCCGCTGGCCGTGTCCAAGAACGTCCGCTTCTCCTACTCCGCGAACCGGCCCGTCGGGGACCGGGTCGACCCCGCCGACGTGATCGTGAACGGGCAGCCGCTCGACACCGGCAGGACCTACCGGCTCGCCGCGCTGGCCTACACGCTGCTCGGCGCCGACGGCTACACCGCCTTCGCCGGGTACACCGACGCCGTGCGCGGCAACCGCGACTACGAGGCCATGCGGGCCTACCTGCGGCAGGGGCCGGTGGCCCCGCCCGCCCTGGACCGGGCGGTGCCGCTGATGTAGGACTCCGGGTGCGGGGGACCCGCGTCCCCCGCACCCGCGCGGGCCCGCCCGGACGGTATCGCGATGGTCCGTGACCTGCAGCCGACCGTGCTGATCGACGATCGGCTGGAGGCCGACGGCGGCCCCGGCTCCATCGTGACCGGTTCGCCGACCGACCACAGCGGCGACTTCGCCTCCCCGGAGCAGCTGATGCCGGTCGACGGCATCCCTGCCGAGGACGGCAGCCCCGTGCCCTGGGAAGCCTGCGTCACGATCAATGACAACTGGGGCTGCACCGCGGGCGACGACCTGTGGAAGAGCCCGGAAAAGCTGATCACCAAGCTGGTCGAGTGCGTGCCTGCTGCTCATTCGGTCGTAGAGCGGAGCGCCACCGCGGCGGCCCGTGCTCGCGGGCCAGCGCCTCGGCTACGGGGACTTCGGGCAGCAGGAGCGTGAGTCCACCGTAGAGGCCGGCGAGCACAGAGACAACGGCACCGGCCAGCATCGGAAGCCGACCCGCGGCCGGACGGGCGCGGAGCCGCGCGGCGCTCGGTTGGGGGAGCGGGCGGCGGTGCGGGGAGGATGCCGTCGTCGGTTGTCCGGACACGGTCGTTCTCTTCGCTGGTTCGTCACGGGGGTTCGGTTCACGCTATTCGGCGGCGGTGCGTCGAGGATGGGGTCAGGTGGACTGCCGGATACGTCGGCCGGTGGCCTCCACCGTGGTGACGAGGATGAAGTGGTCGCGGCTGCGTGCCCACGGCGTCAGCGGCAGGCTTTCCAGCCGGGCGATCTGCGCCGGATCGTCGGCGACACGCGCCGGCCCCACAACGGTGACCGACCAGCCGGTCCGCTCCTTGGAGTCGAAGTCGTCGACCTCGAAGGCCACGACCGCACGGCGGGTGGCGGCGGCCAGCTTGGAACCGGCCGCCGCGCGGATGACGATGTCCTCCCCGTCCAGGCAGAAGTTGACCGGCTGCACAGCAGGCAGGGCACGGTCGGTGAAGACAATCCGCCCGATCGGGCGTGAGGGCAGCAGGCGCATGCACTCCTCGTGAGAAAGCACCTGCAGGCCGGCCGAGTCGAGTTCCATACCGCCAGCCTGCCAGCGTCCCTATGCGCGAGTCAGGGACGAAAGTCCCGTGACAGCCGCCGATCGCCCTCGGTCGCGGAGACCGTGGACCGTCCCCACGCGGAATAGCAGGCGCGTGCCGAACGCCCTGAAAGATCGGGTCCAAAGTCCCGCCGCGAAGGTGACCTGTGGCGGTGACGGCGGCCCTGGCTTCGGATCTACTGTTTCGGTCATGTCCGATGAGCGCCACCTGATCCGCCGCCAGCTCGCACGCGGCCGGTGGAGCCCATGACGGGCATGCACCCTGACGGGCGGCGAGTCGCACGTGAGAAATCCCATCCTCCAGACCCGCCGCCCGTCCACCCCGCTGTCACGGGTCACCGGTTTCGCGACCCCATGACAGGCTTGCACGTCCGACGTGTCTTCAACGAGCGGTGTCCCGCGGCCTGATCCGCTCATATACGAGGAACCGGCAGGGGGCACGGCGTTCGTGCTCGTCAACGACCACGATCCCAAACCGCTCTACTACCAGTTCGCCGCCGAACACCCCGGCGCGTTCACCTGGGAGTACCTCGAGGCGGGGCCAGAGGTCTGGAAGGTCCGTATCGGCCGCCCCTGACCGGCTGCTACGTCCGTCCTCGTGCACTGCGCGCCGTCAGCCGCCGCGCGGCCACTGGCGAACGAGCAGTTCAGCGGGTCCCAACCTGCTCGGCCGTGCGACGGGTAGCCGCTGAGCGGACCACGATCACCGTCAGGGCCAGGGTGAGCGCGGCGGTGATCGCCAGGAGGGCCAGGCCGAGGCCGTAGGAGCCGAGCTGTCCGTAGATGAAGCCCATCACCAGCGGCGGCACGAACCCGCCGAGGCCGCCGGCGGCGCCGACCAGGCCGGTGACCGTGCCGACCTTGTCGGGGGGTGCGACTTGGGCGACGAGGGCGAAGGTGGCGCCGCTGCCCGCGCCGAGCGCCGCAGCCATGGTCAGGAACGCGATCGTGCCGATCGGCATGAGGCTGGGCGTGAGCGCCTGCACCCCCGCCATGACGGCGATGAGGACGAACACGCCGGTCAGCACAGGGATGGGGCCGACGCGGTCGGACAGCCAGCCGCCGAGGGGACGGGCGAGGACGGCCAGGACGACGAACCCGGCCATGCGGTTGGCGGCGTCGGCGAGCTCGAGGCCGTAGCCGGTTTGCAGGTAGGCGGGCAGGTAGACGGAGAAGGCGACGTAGCCGCCGAACGCGACCGCGTACAGCACTCCCGCCTGCCACGTGATCGCCAGCTTCAGGGTCGCGGCCATGCGCGTCGCGAGCGGCTGGGTGGCGACCGTGCGGCCGGGGGCGTCCCGCAGGACCAGCCACGCGACGATGGCGTAGGCGGCCAGGACGACGGCGGTGATCAGGAACGGGGTGGCGGCGCCGCCGGTCCGCACCAGGGTGACGGTGGTCAGCGCGCTGATCGCGGTGCCGCCCATCCCGGCGCCGAAGACCCCGACCGCCAGCCCGCGCCGGTGCGGCGGGAACCAGGCGTTGACGAACGGCACTCCGACAGCGAACACGGTGCCCCCGATGCCGAGGAAGAATCCACCGATCAGCAGCGCGGCCAGTGAGGTCTGCCCGAACAGCCCGATGAACAGCACGGGGACGATAGTGGCGGCGGAGATCAGCGGGAACATCACCCGCCCGCCGAAGCGGTCGGTGAGCGCGCCAACGGGGATGCGGCCCAGCGAGCCGACGATCACCGGTACGGCGACCAGCAGCGCCTGCTGCCCGGACGACAGGCCGAGCAGCTCTTTGAAACGGGGGCCTAGCGGGCTGAGCAGGGCCCAGGCCCAGAAGTTCACCGCGAAGCCCAGAGTCGCCAGGGCGAGCATCAACGCGGGCCTGCGGCCACGGGTGGCGGCCGGTGCGTTTGTCATGTCTTCCTCACGTGATCGTGGATTCATGGGTGGCCGCTGCTGCGTGCCGTAGATGTCCCGGTCTCATCACAGCTCAGAGGTCCTGTGGCGAGGTATGGACCAAGGTCACCACCTCGGGGGACCTAGGACGCGTGGAGGTGCCGGGCGAGGTCGCTCTGGTAGGGGAAGCTGCCTGGCTGGTAGCCGCACCAGGGCTCCTCGGCGAGCACGTCGCCGGTGCAGGCGTACGCGCGGGACCGGGAGCCGCCGCAGATGGTCCGGAACTCGCATGCCCCGCATCGCCCGCCGAGCCGGTCGGCGTCGCGTAGGGCGGCGAACAGGGGCGCGGACCGGTAGATGTCGGTCAGCGGCCGATCGCGTACGTTGCCCGCGCCCAGCGGCAGGAATCCCGACGGGTGCACGGTGCCGGTGTGGGAGACGAACACGAAACCGCGCCCGGCGTTCACGTCGATGGGCGGGCGGCGCACCCGGCTCTGGCCGATCAGCCCGGCGTGCTGCGCCCGCCGGTGCAGGTCCTGGTAGAGCGGTCCCAACGTCTGGGCGTGGTCGGCGCCGTGCTCGGCCAGGATCAGCCGTTGCACGGCCACGCGCCGGAAGTGGTGGGCCTCGGTGGTCTTGACCGGGATGGTGGTGCCGAGGTCGTACAGGAAGTGCAGCACGTCCTCTGCCTCTTGAGGGCTCAGCGCGGACAGGGCGCGGCCCCGGCCGGTGGGCACCAGGAAGAACACACTCCACAGCAGCGCGCCCTGGTCGCGTACCAGGCGGGCGATGTCGGGCAGCCGCACGAGGTTGCGGCGCGTGACCGTCGTGTTGATCTGCACCTTGAGCCCGGCCTCGCGGGCGGCCTGCCAGGCGGCCATGGTGCGGGCGAACACGCCGTCGTAGCCGCGGAAGGCGTCGTGTCCGGCGGCCGTGGAGCCGTCGAGGCTCAGCGAGATCGCCGCGGTGCCCGCCTCGCGCAGCCGGGCGAGGTTGCCGGGGGTGAGGGCCGGGGTGGCCGAGGGCGACACGGCGGGCGAGAGGCCGAGCTCGCGGGCCCGCCGTACCAGCTGGAACAGGTCGGGTCGCTCGAACGGGTCACCACCGGTGATCACGAACAGCGGCGCGGGCCGGCCGAAGGCGGCCACCTGCCGCATCAGCTCGGTGGCCTCGTCGGTGGTCAGCTCCTCCGGATGCCGGTCGGGCACGGCCTCGGCGCGGCAGTGCAGGCACGCCAGCAGGCATGCACGCGTGGCCTCCCAGATCACGATGAACGGGCGGTCCGCGGCATCCCGCCGGACCTGCCGCAGCGGCGGGCGCAGACTCATATGCGGGCTCCCAGCAGGATGTGGGCCACGACGTCGGCGGCCGAGTGGTCGTCGGGCAGGCCGTTGAGGAAGGCGGCGTTCTGGCCGAGTGTGAGCAGAGGCGGCTCGTCGTAGCCGTCGGCGCGGTGCTGGCCGAGGCCGATGGCGGCCAGCAGGCCGTTACACAGGCAGCGCCGCCCTTCGGCCTCCTCGGCCGGGCGGCCCTTGCGCACGTAGGTGTCCACCGGCTCGGCCGGGCAGCGGTAGCCGATCGCGCCGTTCGGCTTCGCGTACGGTGTGCGCAGGTAGCCCAGGTCGCACAGCCGCGGCCGCGCCTGATACACCTCCTGCTCTGACAGCGTCTCTGCGACGTCGGCCACCTTGAACGGGAACCCGGTGGGCGAGGCGCGCGGGTCGTTGCGCACCTGGAGTGTGCCGCTCGCGGCCTGCTCGCGTAGGCGGCTGCGCAGGCCCTCGTCGAGCCCGGACTCCCGGCACAGCGCGAACGCCGACCCCACCTGGATGCCCTGCGCGCCCGCCGCCCAGGCCCGCTCGAGCCCGCCGGGCGTGCCGTACCCGCCGGCCAGCCAGAACGGCAGGCCGAGCGCGGCCACCTTGCCCAGGTCGGCCTCGTCGCGTGGCCCATACATCGGCTCTCCGGCTGCATCGAGCGTCATCCGGCCGCGGGGTGGTGCGCTGTGCCCGCCCGCCACCGGTGTCTCGATCACGAGCCCGTCCGGCCGGGTGAGCGGTGAGCGGGCCAGGTACGCGGACAGCACGTGTGACGACACGATCGCCAGCAACCGGGGCCGGACGAGCGGCGTGAGACGGTGGCCGAGCAACTGCGCCGGGTCGATCCCGATCGTGTGTCCGTCACCGCCCGCCACGGCGACCGAGACCTGGGCGGGGCGGTGCTCGGACAGGTCATCGAGCAGGCGCGGGATCTCCGCAGGGATGCCGGCGCCCATCAGCACGTAGTCGGCCCCGGCCAGGACCGCGCCGTAGGCGGCGGCCGGGGTGGCGAGCTGGATCTTCTCCAGGTAGTTGACCCCGACAGGACCGTCGTGGCCCTCCTTGGCCAGGAAGACCTCGGCGAAGTTGGCGACCACGGCCAACTCGTCGCGGGCGCGGCTGTGCCGCAGCCCGAGCCGGGGCACAGGCCGGTACGGCACGTCCGGCCCGGTGCCGCCGGGTACGAAGTAGCGGCCGAGGACGCGCTCGGCCACCTCGTGCACCGGGAAGCAGGCCAGCGCGCGACGCAGGTGACCGCCAGGGTCGCCGCGCTGCAGCCGTCGGGCCAGGGTGACGTCCAGCGCCGTGCCCGACACCACACCGAGCTGCCCGGTCTCGGCGACCGCCCGGGCCAGCCGCCAGCCGGACACTCCCACCCCCATCCCGCCCTGGATCAACACGGGCCTCGGCGGCTCATACACGCGGGACCTCCACCGGGTCGAGCACCTCGAACACGGAACGGCGCGGCACGCGCGGGACTGGTGCGCCATACCCGAACCTGGCCAGCATCTGCACGTGACCCATCGGCCCGGCCTGGTCGGCGCGGTGCTGCGCCGGGCGCAGGTCGAGCGGCTGGCTGAACATCGACGCCGACACGCCGTGCGCGGTCGCGGCGAGGAGCACTCGCTGCAGCGCCTGCCCGGCACGCAGCCAGTCGAGCGGCCCGTCACCCCTGGTGAAAAGGGCCGCGATCTGCGGATCCGCCTCGAAGTCAGCGCTCGGCCGCGCGCACTCCAGTCCGAAGTCCCGCATGGGCAACTCCCTGTTTCGCGGGCGAGGGCCGAAGGCATGCTCGGGCACGCCATCGAAGCGCCGGCACGGATCCGTCCAGCAGGCCAGCTCGGCGCGGTAGGACTCCTCGGCGGCCAGCGTGTCGTCGGCCGTGCCGATCATGTCGAGCACACGCCGCGCCGTCCGCCCCTTGACCAGGACCAGTGTGGCGCTCTCGGCGTGCGCGGCGTGGACCAGGTCGACGAAGACCTCCCTGGGCAGTCGGCGGCCGTCGAACGGGAAGCGGTTGGTACGCCGGTGCGGGATCATGTCGTACATCAGCCGCTCGTTCCGGTCGGGTGGGTCGCCCAGGACGGCGTGCACGGTGGCCAGCAGGTCGGGACGGGCGGCCGGGTCGGGCAGCGCCGTGACGTGGGCGTCGTGCCCGGTCATCCGGATCGCCAGCCGCAGGTTGAACAGTGCGGCCCCACAGCTGATGCCGAGTCCGCGCCCCATCGGGTCGGTGACGGCCAGCAGCCGGTCGAGGTCGGCGTACAGCTCCATGGTGGCGTCGTCGACACGGTGGAAGCGCCACGGCTGGGTGTTGTGCACCGACGGCGCCGCGGCGGCGGCCTTCACCGTTCTGCTCACGCCGCCGGGCGTCGCGAACGGAAGCTCCCGGGCGGCGAGCGATCCGGTGTCAGGGGATACCGGGATCGCGCCGATATCGGTCATCGGGACATCCCCGGCACAGGGGTAACAGCGGACATGGGATCAACATCTCGCGCCTCGCCGTGGTCACGGCAGGGACCAAGGTCCCTTGGATCACCTCCGATGGACCGTTTCCCGACCGGAACCCCGCAGGGTCCCTTGGGGCGCCTGATGAGCCGTTGCCCCGCAGGAGACAGGTTCAGGCTGCTTGGTGACGCCCCCGTGCCAGGTGAGCGCCACGCCGGTGGCGAGCGGAACGGGCAGGGACACCGCGGTGAAGATCCCGAAGCGGCGGCCGACCGCGGTCAGCACCTATCCTTGGGAACCTCCGAGCGGCCATGCGTTCCGTGCCCGCTCGCGCGGGATACCGGCAACCTAGCCGAACAGCGTCCAGCCGTACTTGAGCACGACGACCAAGATCATGATCAAGGTCCAGATCGTGACGGCGATGGCGTCCAGGTCGGCGTCGATGGCTCTGGTCAGCGCCTTCTGCGCGCGGCGGGGCAGGAACAGGTTGCCGTCGCGGACGTTCACGTGTGTCAGCGTCGACCACACCAACGTCGTGGACACGGTCACCAGCAGGCACCACGGGCACAGCGCGCCGATCACGTACATGGACTGGGAGAACAGCCAGTACGCGAAGATCAGGCCGAGCGTGTAGATCACCTGCGCGGCGAACATGAACCAGCGCGGGAACCGCACCCGGCCCAGGCTCGCCACCGCGATCGTGATCACGACCGGCTCGGCCACCAGCCCCAGGAAGGCGTTCGGGAAGCCTAACAGGTGCGCCTGCCAGGAACTGCCGACCGCGCCGCAGCTGACGACGCTGTTGATGTTGCAGGACAGATCCGCGCCCGGGTCGGCCGCCAGGCGCACCGCGTCGATCGACAGCACGAAGGACGCAGTCAGGCTCAGGCACGCCGACAACAGCATCGTTCCGAAGATCCAAGCGTTGGAGTGCCGGAACACGTGCACGCGGTGGAGGACCGTTGCCACTACTGGCCCTTGGCCGCGGTCACGGCTGCCGTCAGCGCGCCCGCCGTGTAGAGGTCGCCCTCGAACACCTTGCCGTTGATCTTCACGGTCGGCGTGCCCGAGATCCCCGTGTTGAACACGGCCTGCGTCGAGGTTGTGATCCACGGCTCGAAGCTGCGGCCGGTGAAGGCGTCCACCACGTCCGCCGAAACCCCAGCATGACGGGCCAGCGTGGCGATCTCGTCGTCAGACAGGCCGCGGCTGCCCTCCTCGGGCTGGTTGGCGAACAGCGCCGCGTTGAACGCCAGAACCTTGTCCGGCGCCCGATCGGCGACGGTGGCGACGGCGTTGGCCGCCCGCGTGGAGTACTTCGCGCCGCTGGAAGCCTGATCCAGGAACGACAGCGGGTACAGCTCCAGCCGCACCGTCCCGTCGGCCACCATCTTGTCCAGCTCGCGGCTGTTGGCCTGCTCGAAGCGCCCGCAGTACGGGCACATGTAGTCGAGGTAGACCTCGAGCCGCACGGGCGCGGCCGTGTTGCCCAGGGCCAACGCCCCGCCGGCCGTCGCGATCGCCGGGGCCTTGCCTCCCTGCGCCGCCGGGGAGCTGTCGTTACCCGCCGCGTTGATCAAGCTGATCACGATGGCGACCAGGAGCCCCACGATGATCAGCCCGCCGCCGGCGGCGACCAGGCGGGTGCGTTTTTTCCTTCGCCGCTCGGCGGCGGCCCGGGCGTCGCGTAGCTCGCGGGACTTGATTCGTGCCTCGGTGGTCATGCTCTCGTTTTCCTCGCTGGACGAAAGATCGAGCGCCACGCGACACGTCGCCACCATTCCTGAACCACTCTCAGCCCTGGCCGGATGCCTCTCCCCGACGCCCGCCGCCCAGCTTGGAGCACACCGCCGCGCCCACACCCGGGCCGAAGGTCCCAACCCTGTGGACCTTGGTCCTGGATCGGACGTCACCGAGGCAATCGGGACGAGATCCGGTACGTGCCCAGCGGTCAAGCGCCGCACGGGCCACCACGACGCCGTTGCGTCTGTTCCGCCAGTTCTCCTTCCCAGGCGGCGTCCCCAGCCACGTTGCGCCGAGACGCCCGGCTCCATCCACGAGGATGGCTTCGAGGGCGAGCAACGCCGCGCGCCCGCCGGAGGGGTCCGACTCCGTCACCAGAATCCGCATGCGACCACCTTGTCGTCTGCCGTCACCCTTCGGCAGAGACCGAAGTCCGTTGTACAGCAGGCTAGAAAACGTCGTCTCTCAGGCCCCTTCCGTCGCACAACCAACGTCCTTGCGCAGTGAGGACGAAAGTCCCTGGCAGCGATATCCGGACCGGCCAGAGGGTGGAGGCATCAGCAACGGATGCGAAGAAGGTGCTCACGCATGAGGCACAGGCCCATCGCTCTTGATCCCGCCGACGTGCAGGTCAAGATCCGTGGCGGGATACGACCTGCCGACGTCCGGCGCGCGAGGGAAACCGTGGCCCACCTGGCGCGGCTCGCCCACGAACCGGTGCTCGGCGCGAAGGTCAAGCTGGCCACCGCCCCCGGGCTCGCGGTGAAGCAACGGACGGCAGAGGCCGTCCTGGACGTCCAGGGGCGACTCATCAGAGCCCAGGCCAGCGCCGCCTCCACGCGCGCGGCCATCCACCTGCTCGGCGACCGCCTGCGGACCCGGCTGCTGGAGACCACCAGGGACTGGGAGAACCGGCGGGGGCGCCACCAGCAGCGTCCGGCCGGGCATGCCGGCGGGGAGCGGCGGGTCGTGCGGTCCCTCGCGGCGGCCCGTGCCGTGCCCGACGAGGCGGTGGTGGACATGGAGGAGCTCGACTACGACTTCCTGCTGTTCATCGAGGACGCGACGGGCCAGGACAGCGTCGTCTACCGCAACGGCGACGGCTACGGGCTCGCCCAGGTCGAGCCCCGGCCGGACCTGCCGTTGCCGATGTGCGCGGCGATCTCGGTCAGCCCGTCGCCCGCTCCTCGGCTCACTGTAGAGGAGGCCATCGAACGGCTGGAGCTGACCGGGTTCGCGTTCGTCTTCTTCGCCGACGCGGACACCGGCGCCGGCCGGCTCGTCTACCGCCGTGACGACGGGGACTACGGCCTGGTCAGCACCGCTCACGCCTGACGTCCCTCCGAAGCGGACCGCGGCCCCCCATGGCGCGAGAGGGGCCGCGGTCGCCCGGAGTGGTGGCAGCCGTAGACGGGCAAGGAGTGCATCGATTCTCTTCCCGCGCGTCTGTTTCGTCGGCCTCGTCGGGTCCGGGCTTGTCATCTCCGGCCTGCTCCTGGTCCCCACCAGACCGAGCGAGGCGTCCCGCGGGCTGGCGTCCGAGTGCGGTGCACAGGACGACGCCGAACCGGAAGAGGCCGGCCGGGACGGCGTCTGCATTGGCGTTGGCGTGCGATTTCCTGGGATCTCCGGCATGGAGCGGTCCGTAGGTCGCCGTAACGATGGCTTCGAAGCAGAGGAGGAAGCCGGCACGGGCCGCCGCGAGGGCCCGCCGAGCAGTACCGCGCGAGTCGCGGCCGGTCGACAACGGGCCGCGTCTCTACGGCCGCCGCGACCCGGCGCCCCCGAACCCTGCGCCCCCAAATCCTGCGCCGCTGCTCGGCGAGAAGGGTTGGCGTCCGAACGTGTCAACAGTGCAGCGTTCCGCGTCGCCTTTCATCGCTGCATCAAGTGCGCTCTTCAAGGGCGGGCCGCTACTGCAGTTGGTCGCGGCGGCGGGTGAGGGAGGCGGTCTCGCCGGTGTTGCCGGCCAGCTCGATGGCCCGGTCGTAGGCCGCGCGTGACTGCTGACTTCGGCCCAGCCGGCGCAGCAGGTCGGCGCGGGTGGCGTGGTAGGCGTGATAGCCGGCCAACGCCTCGGCGAAGCGGTCAACGATGGCCAGGGCCACCTCCGGCCCGTCGAGCTCGGCCACGGCGATGGCCCGGTTGAGAGCGATGATCGGCGAGGGGTCGAGGCGGACGAGCTGGTCGTAGAGGGCGAGGACCTGCGACCAGTCGGTGTCGCGGATGTCGCGGGCGGAGGTGTGCACGGCGTTGATCGCGGCGAGGATCTGGTAGCGACCCGGAGCCACCCCGGCGGCGGCAGCGGCCAGGCGCTCGCGCACCAGCCGGTGACCTTCGGCGATCAGTTCCGTGTCCCAGGCCCCACGGTCCTGCTCGTCGAGCGCGACCAGTTCGTCGTTCGCCGAGATCCGGGCGGTGCGGCGGGCCTCGGTGAGCAGCATCAGCGCCAGCAGCCCGGCCACTTCTCCGTCCTGCGGCAGGAGCGCGCGGATCAGGCGGGTGAGCCGGATCGCCTCGGTGGTCAGGTCGTGTCGTACGGGGTCGGTGTCGGGGCCGGTCGCGAGGTAGCCCTCGTTGAAGACGAGGTACAGGACGGCGAGGACGCCGGAGACACGCGCCGGGAGATCCTCGGCGGCCGGCACGCGATAGGGGATGCGAGCCGCCTTGATCTTGGCCTTCGCGCGGGTGATGCGCTGCTCCATGGTGGTCCCCTGCACCAGGAAGGCACGGGCGATCTCGGGCACGGTCAGACCGCCGACCATGCGCAGCGTCAACGCCACGCGCGCTTCCACCGCCAGCGCCGGGTGACAGCAGGTGAAGATCAGCCGGAGCCGGTCGTCGTCGATGGCGCCGAGAGGCTCGGGCGGGTCGTCGTACACCATCTGAGCCTCCTTGTGCTTGTCGTCGCGCTTGTTCTCGCGCCGGATCCGGTCGATGGCCTTGCGGTTGGCGGTGATGGTCAGCCACGCGCCGGGGTTGGGGGGCACGCCGTCGGCCGGCCACCGTTCGACGGCGGTCGCGAACGCCTCGGCGGCCGCTTCCTCGGCGATGTCGAGGTCACCGAAGCGCCTGGTCAGGGCGGCCACCACCCGCGCCCACTCGTCGTGGTGGGCCCGGGTGATCGCCTCCTCGACGTCGCTCACTGGAACGGCCGCACCTCGATCTTCCGATCGCAGACCTTCGACGCTTCAGCCGCGAGCCTGAGCGCCACATCCAGATCGGGGGCCTCCCACACCCAGATGCCGGCGAGGTACTCCTTCGACTCCACGAAAGGCCCGTCGCTGAACACCGCCTGCTCGCCCCGGTTGTCGATGACCGTGGCCGCGTCGGTGTCCGCGAGTCCGCCCGCGAACACCCAGTAGCCCTCGGCGATCAGTCGCTCGTTGAACGCGCTGATGGCAGGCCGCCTGTCCGTGCTGCCGGGATTGCTCTTGTCGTCGATCACGGAAACCAGGTACCGCATCTGAAGATCATCTCCTGTGGGGTGGTAGGAATTTCAGGCCGTTGCATACCGCGGGCGCCCGGCCGGCCGGTAGCGCTGGATCGTCACGCCCTTCGCGTCGACCCGGGACTCGACCAGGTCGAGCGCAAGATCCGGACCGGACTCCGGGAACAGTCTCGCGCCCTGGCCGAGGATCACTGGGATCACGATCAGAGTCATCTCGTCGACCAGGTCGTTCTCCAGCAGCCACCGGGTCAGGATGCCACTGCCGTGCACCTGCAGCTCACCCCCGGGCTTGGCCTTCAGCTCACTGACGGTCGCCGCGAGGTCGCCGCGGAGGACGGTCGTGTCCTCCCAACGCGGCGCGGTGAGCGTGGTCGAGGCGACGTACTTGGGGGCCTCGTTCAAGGCCACGCCGATGGGATGTGCGCGCATCTGGCCGACTGATCCCCAGGAGCCGGCGAACAGCTCGTAGGTGCGCCGGCCGAACAGGAACGCCTCGGCGCGCTGGTAGGTCTGCGTGATGAACGTCCTGGTCTCGTCGTCGCTCTTCCCCCGGGCCCATCCGCCGCGCTCGAATCCGTTCCTGCGGTCATCCGACGCGGCGCCGTTTCCCTGCATCACTCCATCGATGGTGACCTGCGTCATGGTCGTCAGCTTCATGATCGCGGTTCCTTTGCCTTGGCGCCGCCCCCTTGCGGGCGGCCTCATCCCTGCTACGAACACCACCGCCCCGATCCGACACTTCCTCCCGGACTTCTTTGAAGAATTTTCCGGGAGGCCGGTCGTCAGCGATCCGACAGCACGACAGTGTCGCGGCGACCGCGCTCGGTACCCCTTGCGACACCCAACCTGTCCGATATCAAGGCGGTACGGCTACGCAGCAGGCGCGGCGATGACCGACGACGGCGAGCACCCCAGCTAGGAGTAGCCACCGGGATACGGCAGAAACGGGCCGCGAGCTTAGACAATTGCCGGCCAGTGCCCAGCGAGGGCCGCGTAGGCGGTGGAGCGGCCGATCTTGAGGGTGCGGGCGGCTCTGGTGACAGAGACGCCGTCGCCGACCAAGCGGCGCACAGTGGCGAGTTCGGCGGGGCCCAGGACGTGGGGGCGGCCCATCTTCTTCTGCCGGGAGCATGGCGCCCTCGCTCCGCCGCCGCTTGGCGGCGACGATCTGCGTACGACAGCCGGGCGAGCCGGTCGAGCCGGGCGAGCCGGTCGAGGCGGCCGCTGGCGCAGAGCGCATCGGGTCGTGCGGGTGCCCGAAACTCGGCCGGCGGGCTGATCTGGGGTTTGTCGCTGTTCATGCCGTTGCGGATGGTTTATCTGATCGTGGTTAGGCTCGCGGGGTGGGTGGTGCTGCTGGGGCGCTCGCAGAGGTCGAAGGATGCGGGCTGCCGGTCCGTCCTCGGTCGACTGGGGACGGCCTGTCTGCAATTCCCTTTGACCGGGTTCCGGCCCCACGCCGTCCGATCACTGTCCGTCCTGGTAGACCATGGGGCCTGACTCCTTGAACGCCGCACGCGAGGCGTCCTTGAGCCACTTCGTCGCGCTGGAGTCTCTGGTGAGGTTCGTGTAGACGGCCAGGGTACGGATCACATATCGGCCGGTCCGCCCGGTCCACGAGTACAACTGCACGTTCCACCAGTTCGAGGTGTAGCAGATGCCGGTCGATCCCGGCCCCGTTTGGGGGCACCGGATCCCCCAGTCCTGCACGTAGACGTTCTTGAGCCTCGAGTACGCGGTGCCGGCCCTGCCCGAGTCCTTCAGCGGAACGACCCAGACGGTCACCATGATGCGCCCGTTCGGAGCGCCCGAGCTGATATAGGCACCCACCGCCATGTCGTCGCAGCGTGCCTTGCGGAGGGCGGACTTGACTCTGGCATCGGGCCACGGGCTCGGGCAGTCCTCCACCCCAAATGCCTTGCGGCTGAAACGCACCCCCTTGGCGCTCGTGAAGGACTGCGGAAGCAGGGCGTCGGCCGTGATCGGGGTCGGGTCGGTGCTCTCCTTGTTGAGGTCCGCGGGGTTGAACGACTCCTCGGTCGGCTCCTCCGAAGCTGTCTGAGAAGGCGTCTGAGAAGGCGTCTGCGAAGGTGTGTCGGAAGGACTCGTTCCGGGGGAGTAGGCGGAGACGGGCTGGGAGGTGGAGGACTGACCGCCCGACAGCGCTCCCCGGACCGCGTTCTTGACTACGGCCCGCACGCCCACCACGGCCAGCACCAGGGCAACTGCTCCAGCGCCGACGGCGAGGCCGATCTTCTTCGACCGGCCGCCGCCGCTGGGCGGAGGCTGGGGAGGGACACCCCATCCAGGCTGCCCAGGCTGCTGCGCCCAGCCGGCAGGCCCGTTCTCCTGTGCAGACGGGTGCGGCCGGAGAGCGAGTTGCTCGGCCTCCGGCATGCCCATCGTGGCGTGCGCCGTGGGCCACTGCGCGAGTGGGGCGGGAGCCTCGTCGCCGGTCAGGCGGCGCAGCAGGGCGGCGGCGCTCGGCCGGGCGGCGGGGTCCTTGGCCAGACAGGCCGCCAGCGTCGGGCGTAGCTCCTGCGGCACGGCCGACAGGTCGGGTTCGCGGGTCAGGATGGCGTGCATGATCACCGGAAGGGTGTCTCCACTGAAGACCTGCTGCCCGGTGGCCGCGTAGATCATGGAGGTCGCCCAGCTGAACAGGTCGGCCGCCGGGGTGATCGGCGCCCCGCCGAACTGCTCCGGCGCCATGTAGACGGGGGTGCCCACCACGCTGTGCGTGGCCGTCTGGGCGGTCACCCTGGCGATCCCGAAATCGATCACCACGGGTCCCTCAGGCCCCATGATCACGTTGTGCGGCTTGAAGTCACGGTGGACTATCCCGGCCCGGTGGATGGCCGCCAGCGCGGTGAGCGTGGTCACCGCGAGCCGTTCCAGCCCGCTGCCCGAACGCGGACCCTCGGTCCTGACCAGCAGGTCGAGTGACGGGCCTGGGATGTGTTCACTGACGATGTATGGCTGGCCGCCCACCAGGCCCGTGTCCAGCACGCGCGCCGTACAGAACGGAGCAACCTGGCGAGCCGCCTCGGCTTCGCGCAGGAACCGGCGGCGCGCGTTCTCATCCGCCGCGGCTCCAGCGTGTAACACCTTGACCGCGACCTGTTCGTTGGACGGCCCCTGGCCCAGGTAAACCGTTCCCTGGCCGCCCCGCCCCAGTACACCAGCGAGCCGATAGGGGCCGATCTGACGTAAATCTTCCGGCGTGAGCGACTGCACAAGATCTCACCTTAGCGTTTGCTGGCAAGATCTCCTTGATGTCACACAATGGGTCAAGTCGCTGCGAAGCCTTCGTGGCCGTTGGCAGCGATCTCGGCGCACCTGACGCGGGTAAGGGCCGCCGCCGTCGACGACCTGATGGGTGCTCGCCGACCGCGGCTACGACCCCGACGAGTATCGCCGCCCAGAGGAATGAGTCCAGGAGATCTGGTCACGTTCAGTGGTCTACTGTTGTGACTCGCCAGCGCCATTCCTGGCCGCACCCGTCGCGAGACCCGAGGCGCCTTGGCCAGGGCCAGTCGGAATACCTGCAGTTCCTGCTGTTCATCCTGGCCACGGTGTGGCTGGTCCAACGCGGCTCGCCGGAATCCAAGGAACGTCATCTCGGCGCCGGCCTGGCCGCCATCGCCGGCTGGAACCGCCCGCGGTGCGCCCAGTGCCTTCTGCGCCTCCAGCAACCGGTCGAGATGTCCTTGGACGACCGGCGCACTGGACGAGGCTTTTGAGTGGTCCCCTGGTGCGCCGACGGCTGCGATGGCAACGACACCTGCAAGTCGCGTGCGGTCTGCTTGAGCGGGCGTCCAGTCTGGTGTGGTCGGTGACGAGATCAGCTCCGATCGACCGGACGACGTCGGCCTCTGCCGCGTCCTGTGCGACGGTTCCGGCGGCGATCTCGGCGAGATTGCTTGGTGTGCCTGGGCCTTTCTGCCAAGCGGGGTGGCGCTGGGAACGACGGGATGGCATCGGGTCCGTTCCGCTCCCGATGCGTGAGCCGTGGTTTGCTCGCGTGGAGAGCAGGAAGGTAGCCAACCGCCTCCGCCGAGCAGCTCACAATGTTCGCCCACGGTAATGCGGGTATGGCCTGTTATTCACTAGAGAGGGGACACCTGACATGGAACAACCCGGTGGCGGTAGCAGACACCATTCCACCCCACATGAGCCTCGATCGCCGGAGGGGATGAGCTCACAGCAGGTCGACAGCCGCAGCGAGCTGGCTAAGTGGATCAGCGGTACGCATGTGTTTCCCGCTGGCAGGGAAGAACTGCTGGAGCGGGCGCGGTCCGAGGCAGCGCCCGACACGGTGCTCTCTGCCATTCAATCGCTGCCCCCCGACCGTGTTTTCGAGAACATGGCGGATCTCAGCCGAGAGCTTGGTCTCGACGGAATCCAGCACGACTAGGCACATAACAGCGGATCTACCATTCACGGGCGCCCGTCCTGGATGGGTTCCCGCGTCAGTGGTGCGCGGAGTGGAGGCTGTCTGTTCCGTCATCAGGCTTGATCTCGGCGAGGACGACGCCATCGCGCCCGAGGCCTCGATGGAGGTGCTGGAGCCGGTGATCGCCCTCCTGCAGGACCTGTCCGAGCAGGAGCGGCGAACCCTCGCCGAGCTGATCAACCAGTTCGCGCAGGAGGAAACCGACCCCGAACGGCAAGCTGACGGCCTGGGAAACGCTCGAGATCCTGGGCCTCCTGGTCTGATCGATGACCTGCGGTGCGCCCGTTGTGTCCGCAGCGGTCACCGGTCGTGGGACAACGAATGCTTCGAGCCCAGGGTCATCTCATCTCGCGCCGATTGCGCAGGATTTCGACGCCGTCACCGTCAAGTTCATCGCAGTACACCGAGCGTCCGGTCGTGGCCATCACCAGTGCCAGGGTGGTGCCGGACACCAGCGGGCCGGAACCCGTGGTGAAAGGGCCGTCGGTGGCGGCGAGTCGCAGGCCGACGATCCGTCTCTTGGCGGCGACGACCACGTCCGAGCTCCGGTAGTACTCGGCTACCCGAGTGAGGGTCTCGATCGGGTAGCCATGGCGAATACCCAGCGGTCGCCGGATGTCCTCGGCATGCACGATCGTCTCACCCAGCATCGCGATGACCGGGAGAGGCGGTTTGGTGGTGCTCGTGATGACGTGGCGGAACCTGTCATGCGTCTCGGCCGCGGTCGCGCCCAACTGCTCGGCCAGCCGCATGGCGACCTGCTTGTCGAAGTCGAACCGGCAGCGGATCACCCCCGCCAGCCACCGCACACCGTTAAGGCTCGCCCCTGCCGTGAGGTGCGCCAGCACCTCCCGCACGCTCAGCCCGGCACACAGCGACGGTGTCGCCCATTGCTCGTCGGTCAGATCCACCAGGTCGCTCGCCAGGGCCGCTCGCTCGGCGTGCACCAGCGGCCAGATGTCGGCCACGCGACTGCCCCGTGCTTTCGGCGCCGGATTGGTCATGTCAGCCAGCCTTTTCTCGTCAGTCACACGAGTCCTCGCATCAGGTCGGTAAGGACGGTCGAAGTGAAGACTTCCGTCAGGCGGCGAAATCATCGCTCGCCTGAGGCAGGCCAGCCGCACTCGGCAACCCCGCTGGCGGAAACGACACTCCTGTGGGCAAGCAGGGCATGGGCGTCCGGGAGTCGGCAGGTGCTCGCACCCAGAGCCCGTGCCCCGGCACGCTGGCGCCACAACGTCACGGTCAGCAATAACGTAGCGCGTTAGGTGAATAGCCGAGCCTCCGGGTGCTGCTACTTCTCACCGACATCGCGGGCCCGATCCAGACCCCGGGTGCCCCTTCGTAGCGGACCTCCGGTCTCCCTGGCCGGCCTCGGTGCGCTCGACACCCGCGTGGTCGCCCGCGTCACGGGTCAGCCCTCCACTCCTGTCGCGTCGTGGGAGGCGCCGACCGGTTTCGACTCCGGCGAACCGACGCTGGGCGAGCCGTTCCGCCCCTTCCTGGACGTGCTGCCGAACAACCGAGCGGTCGCCCTGCGGGTGCCTCGCGAGGAGCAGGAACTGATCAACCCCTACATCACGGCGACCGCGATGGACGCCGGCTGGATCTGGACCATTGAGTTCCTGGTCCTGCACTATCGGGCCGGCGCCCGCGCCGACACGCCGTACTGGCAGGAGACCAAGCGCCGCAAGATCCCCGAGAGTCTGTCGGACCTGCTGGAGCCGGCTGCCGGACGGCTGCCGGACGAGAGCGCCGTCTACCCGTACTACCACGGCTTCGAGCTGTACTCGTGGATCACCATGCTGCTCGGGCTCGGGCACGCGCCCCTCCGCCCGCGTCCGGCGCTCCACCACATCGATCCGGCGCGGGCGCGGGCCGCGTTCGCCGGGGTCCGAGCCGCCGCCGAGCACGGCCCCTGGCGGTGGCCGATATCGGCGGCGACCTCGGCGCGCTGCCCGACCGCCGGCCCGCACGCGACGTCCCAGGCGTCATATTGACCCGGTGGTCGATACCGCACGTCCTCGGTGGTCACGACAGTCGGATGTGGTGTTCGGCGGCCCATCCGGGGTAGCACGACGGGACGAACGCTCCTGAGGAGGATGCAGCCGAGGAGACGAAAACCGCCGCTGGACGCGGTTCGGGACACGGAGCAATCCGTCCATCACCCCGTTCCGGCAGGCGCTGCGGCGTTGGGAAAGCGTCGGCGCTCTGGCCAGGCATGCGCGGACCTCGCCGGTCAGCCGAACCCCGCGGCGATGCCCAGTCCTCATAGACAAACGTTCCGCAGCAGAAAGCAGTCCGCCATCCTCAAGCTACGCATCGGTGCGAGCCGGCTCCGCCGAACGCAGCAGTCTCGTAGAGAGTGCCGCAATATGACATCTCAACTACAAGGCCGTACACCCTTCACCGTCTCGACTCGCCGGTCCCGCAAGGTCGCCTTGGTCCGTGTGGCGGGCGAACTCGATCTTGCCACCGCCCCTACATTGCGCGCGCATCTGCGCGCCGCGACAGCACCGTCGGCGTCCTCCGTGCTGATCCTGGATCTGTCGGGGGTGACCTTCTGCGACTCGGTCGGTTTGAGCGAGCTCGTTGTGGCCTTGCAGCACAGTCAGAACAGAGGAAAACGGCTCGTGCTCAGCGGCGTTCCAGCGAGCCTGGACGACCTGCTGTACCGAACGGGCCTGCACAGGATTTTAGAACGGCGCGCCACCTGCGACGAGGCGCTGCGACATGTGAGAGAAACACGCCATGCCCACTGCGCGGGACACGACGGAGGTCGCCCAGCGTAGTCGACCGCTACGCGACGGCGGTCGTCGCGTCGGCCAAGCCGATGCCCAGGGCTCCGGTAAGCAGCCGCCCGCCGCGTAGGCATCGCTGTCCATTCCAGATCTCATCGGCCAGTTTGACGGCGGGGCCCGGCCATCCGGCCGGGGTCCCAACACTGGCGCGGTTGGGAAGCAGTCAGCACCGGGGTGACGGGCGGTCCCTTCTTGATCACGGTGGCACTGGCTGCAGTCGCCGTGCTACGTGTGACCCGGACGAGACGATCCCGGGGCGCCGGTGCGAAATCGGCCAGGTGGGCGTTCTCATGCGGGAGCGAGTGGGCAGGGTAGAGGCCGATGATCTACGCCGGTCGACTGCGGTGGTCGGCGAACGCCTAGTCCTGGTTCCGGTGCATCTTGCCCGGCAGCGCTGCCGGCGCATCGTCGGACCTCGTCGCGATTCTCCGCTGCAGCGGGTGCTCATTTCACGCGAGGAAGGTTTCCTGGGCCGATACGAAACGGGGGTCGATTCAAGAGGTGGCGACATGTCACTTATGGAGTGAAGGCGGCATAAATCGCCGCAACTCGCCTTGATCGTATGGTCGTGTCCAACGGCGACCCATCCGCGGCGGCGGCGCACCGCAAAGGAGCAGGATGACTGTCCAGGACATCACGCTCGACAGCATGGCCGCCGAAGACCTCCTGGCGGTCATGGTGCGGACGGGAACGTCGGGACCCGATCGGGAGCGTATACGTGAGCGTCTTGTCCAGATGTACAGCTGGCTGGCCACAGCGATAGCCCGGCGCTACCGCCATCGCGGCGAGCCCGTCGAGGACCTTCTCCAGGTGGCCTACCTCGGGTTGATCAAGGCTATCACCGGCTACGACGCCAGCCTGGGCCACGATTTTCGAGGCTATGCGGCCATCACGATGACCGGGGAGGTCAAGCGGCACTTCCGCGACCGAACCTGGGCTCTCAGGGTGCCCCACGCCTATCAGGAACGCCGTCCGGAGCTGAACCGGCTCGTGGCCGACCTGGCTCAGTCGCTACAACGCTCGCCGACCATCGCCGAGTTGGCCGCGCACATGCGGTTGACAGAAGAAGAGGTGCTGCTCACCCTCGATATGGCCACCGCCTACAGCACGTACTCCTTGGACGCCTACCTGGTCGGCGAGGGGGACGACCGCCTCGCCGATCTCATCGCCGATCCGGACGATCGTCTGGAGACCTTCATCGACTCCCTGGCGGTCAAGCCCCTCATCGACGCGTTGCCGCCGCGTGAGAAGAACATCTTGCTGTTGCGCTACTACGGCAACCTCACCCAAGCCGAGATCGCCGACGAGGTCGGCATCTCCCAGATGCACGTCTCCCGCATCCTGCGCGCGGTGCTGAACAGACTGCGAGCCGGACTCGCCGTCGGCTGGTGAACCGACTGCAGACCGCCGGCTGGATGGCGTGACAGCAGGACAGGCGCCGGGTCGCTGGGCGCACGGGGCTGTCACAGGAGGGCGGCCAGTCCTAACCGCCCAACTGTGCCATGTGGGCCCTGGCCCAGGGTGCCCGGCTGATCAACGGCCTTCCCATCCCGCTGACCCGCCGCCTGGCCGAACGCCTCGGGCCTCCGTCTCGACGACTCGAACACGCTTCTATGCGACCAGCGTCCGCGCCCAGGCGTAGTCGAGCTTGCCCACGGGCGTCCGCTTGATCTCGGGCACGATCCGCAGGGCTCGCGGGATCTTGTAACCCGCGAGCTGCCCGCGGCAGTGCTCGGCCAGCTCCTCCAGCGTCACCTCACCTGCGACCACTGCTGTCACCCGCTGGCCGAACCGCGGATCGGGCGTACCGATCACCAGCGCGTCGTACACCTTCGGGTGGCTGCGCACGGCGATCTCCACCTCCTCGGGGAACACCTTTTCCCCACCGGTGTTGATCACCGTCGTGCCCCGGCCGAGCATGAGCGCGGTGCCGTCCTCGTGCAGGATCGCCTGATCGCCCTGCAGCGCCCAGCGGGTCCCGTCCGGTCCGGTGACGAAGGTGCTCGCCGACTTCACCGGATCCTTGTAATAGCAGAGCGGGATGTGTCCTGATCTGGCCAGTACGCCCTGCTGGCCTGGCCGTACCGGGAGGTGATCGGGGCCGAGCACGGCGAAGCCGGGACTCAGCGCGAACCTGGGGCGCTCCTCCTCGGCGGCGGCCCCTACCGCGCCCGTCTCCGACCCGCCGTAGTTGTCGACGATCGTCGCGTCGGGCAGCGCCGCGCGGATCCTCTCGCGCGTCGTCGCCGACAGCGGGGCCCCGCCCGACCCCACCGAGAAGACCTCCAGCTGGTACGTCCTGCGCCCCAGTTCGTCGGCGACCGGCCTGACCATGCCGTCCCCGACGAACGTCAGCACCTGCGACCGCTCACGCTCGGCCAGCTCCAGCACCGCCACAGGGTCGAAGTGCCGCCCCGTCCAAAGGATCACCGTGCCGCCCGCCGACAGGCAGATCCAGGTGCTCCACTGCCCATTGCCGTGCATCAGCGGCGCGTGCACCTGGAAGCGCAGCCCCTCGGGCCCGAAGCGCAGCTCGGAGACATCCTTGATCGGCCCCGAGTACACGCTCATCGCCGCGAGATAGATGTCCTCCGAACGCCACAACACGCCCTTGGGCCGCCCGGTCGTGCCACCGGTGTAGAGGATGTACGGGTCGTCCCCCGACCGCGGCCCGAAGTCCCTGCCGCCCGGCACGCCCGCCAGCGCCCTCTCGTACGGCTCGCCGAAGGCCAGCACGGGACCGTCGAAGGGCGCCCTGGCCAGCAGATCGGCCTCGCCCAGCAACGCCACGCAGTCGGCGTCGCCGAGCAGGTGGCCCAGCTCCCGCTCCACGTAGCGATAGTTGACGTTGACCGGCGCCGCCCTGGCCTTGAAACAGCCGATCATGCTCTCCAGCCATTCCGCGCGGTTCCAGGACAGGATGCCCACGTGCTCGCCCGGCCGTACCCCTTGGATCTGGAGCCAGTGCGCCACCCGGTTGGCGCGCTCGTCCAGCTCGCGGTAGGTCAGCCGGTCCTCGCCCGCGACCAGCGCGAGCCGGTCGGGCACCGTGTCGGCGGCGCGCTCGAAGACGTCCGCGAGGTTGATCATCGAGCCTCCAGGACGATCGGGAAGGAGGTGACGCCGCGCACGAAGGAGTTGCGCATCAGCCGCGGCCCCTCCGCGTCGGCCCACGCGGCCGAGCCGACCCTGGCCACCCACTCCTCGAAGAAGATCTTCAGTTCCAGCCTGGCCAGCGCCGCGCCGAGGCAGAAGTGCGTGCCCAGGCCGAAGGCGATGTGGCCGCCCGGCTTGCTGGTCACGTCGAACACGTCGGGGTCGGCGAAGACCGCCGGGTCACGGTTGGCCGAGCCGTACATGAGCAGAACCTGCTGACCTTTCCTGATGGTGTGGCCGTGCAGCTCGGTGTCGCGGGTGGCGGCGCGGCACATGTTCAGGATGGGCGTGGTCCACCGGATGAACTCCTCGACCGCGTTCTCCACCAGCGACGGCTCCTCACGCAGCAGCCGCCACTGGTCCGGGTGCCTGATCAGCGCGTCGATCGCGGTGGCGATCACCGTGCGAGTGGTCTCCGCGCCGCCGTCGAGCAGCAGCAGCGCCTCGTTGGCCAGGTGCTCGTCGTCGTAGTCGGGCCGTGCCGACCACAGCGACATCAGGTCGTCGTGCGGGCACTTGCGGCGTTCGGCGGCCAGGTCGAGCACGGCCAGGCCGAACTCCCCTGCGGCGACAGCGGCCTCGTGAGTGACGTAGCGCAGACCGCCCCCCGCCGCGATCGTCGTCTCCGACCAGTGCTTGAGCTTGGGCCAATCGGAGTCGGGGAAGCCGAGCAGCCAGCCGATCATCCGGGCGGGCAGTGGCGCGGCCAGCGCGGTCACCGCGTCCACCGTGCCCTCCTCCAGCGCCTGGCCGATCTGCTCGACCACCACCGCCCTGATCCGCTCGGCGTAGCGGTCGTGCACGTAGCGCGGGGTGAAGCGGCGGTAGACGAGGCGGCGGCGTTCGGCATGCCGCGGATCGTCTGTGCCGATCATGGAGGGGTCGGACGGCAGCTGCGGGCGGTAGCCGCCGGTGCTGGTCCAGAGCTTGGGATCGCGCTCGATGGCGCAGATGTCGGCGTGGCGGGAGATGCCCCACAGGTCGTTCGCCTCGTCGTAGTGGACGGGGGAGTGCTCGCGCAGCCAGGCGTACAGCGACCACGGATCGTCCGCGTACATGTCGCCGTCGAGCAGGTCGATGCCGGTCCGGTGACCGTCGGCCATGGCCTTCCCGCCCGCGATCACCACGTCCGTGGCCCTGAACGGTTCGCTCATGCTCCGCCCCTGATCAGCCGGCCGGGCAGTGCCCCGGTGTGCTCGCCGTGAGAGAAGGTCTGGATGCCGCCGACGAAGGTGGCGACGTAGCCGTCGGCCCGCTGGATGAGCCTGCGTCCGCCCGCGGGCAGGTCGTACACCATCCGCGGGCGGTGGTTGCCGACCCGCTCGAAGTCGATGAGGTTGAGGTCGGCCTTCATGCCGGGGGAGATCGTGCCGCGGTCGTGCAGGCCGTACAGCCGGGCGGTGTCGCGCGACATCAGCTTGACGACGTGCTCCAGCGGCAGCCGCGCACCGCGCGAGCGGTCGCGCGCCCAGTGGGAGAGCATCGTCGTGGGCATGGAGGCGTCGCAGATGAAGCCGCAGTGCGCGCCGCCGTCACCGAGCCCGAGCACGGCCTGCGGGTGCAGCAGCATCTCGCGCTGGGGATCCAGGTCGCCGTTGGCGTAGTTGAGTATCGGCAGAAGGAAGATCGCCTGGCCGTCGTCCTCCAGCATGAGGTCGTACAGCAGCTCGAGCGGCTCTCGGCCCTGGCGCTCGGCTTGAGCCTTGACGGAGGTGCTGGGATGCGGCTCGTAGTCCGGATTTTCGGGATTCAGCGGATAGAGGCGGTCGGTGAAGCCGCGGCAGAGGGCCGCGAGCACGTCCTCCTCTTGCGGGACCTCGTGGAGGATGCGGTGCTTGACCTGGGGTTCGCGCATGCGATGGACACGTTCGTGGCGCGGCAAGGTGGAAATTTGCTGATATGAGGGGTGATCGGCGAAGGCGTGCAGCGCCTCGAGGCCGATC
The DNA here is from genome assembly GCF_053605785.1 of Nonomuraea sp. NPDC003754. Taxonomy (NCBI): domain Bacteria; kingdom Bacillati; phylum Actinomycetota; class Actinomycetes; order Streptosporangiales; family Streptosporangiaceae; genus Nonomuraea; species Nonomuraea sp. NPDC003754. The sequence continues at coordinate 56,954 of NZ_JBSGJX010000032.1, read as the reverse complement.
AGCATCCCGAACGGCCGGCAGGCCACCTGCGGGTGCAGCCGCGCCACCTTGGCCGACTCGCTCAGCAGCTCACGCCACAGGTCGGGCACCGAGTCGATCTGCAGCAGCGCGAAGGTCACCGGCCGGTCGACGGCCTCGGCCAGCCTGCTCATCCAGGAAACCTCCTTCATCGGCGCGTTGACGTCCTCGCCCGCGGCTCCGGCCGGTGCGATCTCGTAGACGCCCCTGCCGAGCTCGCGCAGCGCCTCGCCGATGCCGAACAGCTCGTCCTCCGCCGCGAACGTGCCCGGCACCGGCTCGCCGTCGATCGCCTTGTGCGCCAGCGTCCTGCTCGTCGAGAACCCCAGCGCGCCGGCCTCGATCCCCTCCTTGACCAGCTGCTTCATCCTGGCGACATCGTCGGGCGAGGCGGGCTCGTTGCGCGCGCCGCGCTCGCCCATCACGTACGCGCGCAGCGCGCCGTGCGGCACCTGAGTGCCGATGTCGAGGACGTGCGGGTGTCGCTCCAGCGCGTCGAGGAACTCGGGGAAGCTCTCCCACTCCCAGGCGATCCCCTCGGAGAGGGCGGTGCCCGGAATGTCCTCGACGCCCTCCATGAGGCCGATCAGCCACTCGCGCCGGTCGGGCCTGGCGGGGGCGAAGCCGACGCCGCAGTTGCCCATGACCACGCTGGTGACGCCGTGCCAGCACGAGGGACCGAGCAGCGGGTCCCAGGTGGCCTGGCCGTCATAGTGCGTGTGCAGGTCGACGAAGCCGGGCGTGAGCAGCAGCCCGTCCGCCTCGACGGTGCGCCGGGCGCGCCCCGGCCGGTCGGCGCCGTTCTGGCGGGCCACCTCGGTGATGCGGCCGTCCGTGACGGCGACGTCGGCGGTGTACGGCTGGGCGCCAGTCCCGTCCACGACGGTGGCGGCGCGAATGACAAGATCGTGCATGGTCAGCTCCGGTGGGGGAGTGTCACGGAGCCGCCGCATCGCTCGCGCCGACGATGTGGCGGTCATACCGAAGTGTCCTGATGTGTCCAGCGCTGGCGCCGGACACATCAGGATGGGGTCTGCGTGGGTGTCACCCCTCTCAGGCCGTCACGGCCGTAGGCGGGTTCGAGCCAGGGGGAGAAGTCGGGGCCGCGGCGCAGCGAGTGGCCGCCGTCCACGTTGATGACCTGGCCGGTGATCCACGAGGCCTCGGGCGACAGGAGAAAGGCCGCCAGCGCGGCCACGTCGGCCACCTCGCCCACCCTCGGCAGCGGGGTGCAGGCCTGGTAGTCGGCCAGGACCGGGTTCTCCGCTTCGGTGATGATCGACACCATCTCGGTGCGGATCAGACCGGGACGGATCGCGTTCACCCGGACGCCGCTGGGGCCGAGCTCGTCGGCGGCCAGCATGCACAGGTGGTCGATGCCCGCCTTGGCCACGCCGTACGGGCCGAACCAGCGGTGGGTGTTGGAGGCGGCGATCGAGGAGATCGCCACGAACGAGCCGCCGCCCGCCGTGGCCATCAGCACGGCGGAGTGCTTGAGCGCCAGCATGGTGCCGGTCAGGTTCGTCGCGATGACCTTCTGCCACTCCTCGATCGGCAGCCGGGTGATCGGGCCCAGCCAGCCGGAGCCGCCCGCCGAGGCGACCACCCCATCGAGGCGGCCACCCGCCTGCTCCCAGGCCCGCCGTACGGCCGACGCCATCTGCTTCTCGTCGGCCACGTCGGCCACCACGTAGCTCGCCTTGCCGATCTCCGCGCAGGCGGCGGCCAGCCGGTCCTCGGTGCGGCCGCAGATGGTCACGGTGGCGCCCGAGGCGGCAAGGCGCTTGGCGATGCCCAGCCCGATGCCGCTGCCGCCGCCGGTGACGAGCACTCCCTGGCCGCCGAGGTTCATGGCTGTTCCCTCCACAACGGCTCGTCGACGGTGAAACCGACCGGGTCGCCCTCGCGGCCGAGCATCGACAGAACGCCGGAGACGGCGATGCGGTCGATGTCGTGCCCGGCGGTGGGCGCAGGCGGACCGTCCTGGCCCCAACCGGTCATCCGGCCGCAGATCAGCCTGGGGTTGATCGCGTGAAGGTCGTCCGGGCCGATGCCGAGCCGTTCGGTGACGCCCGGCCTGAACACCTCAATGAGCACGTCGGCCTGCTTCGCCGGCTCCTTGAAGGCGGCCACCCGGTCGGGGGTCGTGAGGTCCAGCCCGATGGTGTGCCTGCCGCGGTCCATGACGTCGGCGCGAGGCTTGCCGGAGACCGTCTTGACGCGGTCGACGCGCAGCATCTCGGCGCCGTGGTCGACGAGCATCATCCCGGCGAACGGGCTCGGCGCGACCCCGGCCGGCTCCAGCACCCGCACTCCGGCCACAGGACCTTCAGGCATGGACATCTCCTCGACTGTAAGTCCGTACGGCTATCTCAAGCAAGCGCTTGGTAATGCGGTGTGCCGGGTTGGGTGGTCGTCGTGCCGGACGTCGCCGGATTCGCCGAGCAGGCCACAGCCGCGGGAGCGTATGTCATCCGGCCAGGGGAGACGCAGCCCCACGGCGATTTGCGGGTTGAGCTGGAGGGCCCTTTCGGCGACTCCAGGTTCTTCGCCGGCCGTATCGCCGACATGACCTCGGACGAGCTGAAGGAGACCGCATCGGCCGTGAACCCCTGAACTCGATCCTCCAGACACTACGACATGCTCACGTTCCTGACCCGGCTGGAGGTCATCGAGCATTGACGCGCTCCCCGGCCGCTCACTGCCCCTGGACCGTGATGCGGTAGGCCAGCCGGAGTCCGGCCGACGCGTGGGCCGCGCCGCTGACCAGGAGCCAGCGCGCCGGACCGCCACGAGGATCGGGCGTGTAGGCGGCGGAGATCCGCTCCACGCCGATCGGGAAGTGCCCGGACGACTGCGTACCGGGCACGAACCACATCACCTGGGCCTCTGCCCAGATCGGCGGCGCCGGCACACCCTCGGCCAGCGGCGGCACGTCGGGCGGGTAGAAGCCGAACTCCGTGGCCGGTTCGTTCGATCGCCACACCTGGACGCGGGCGTTGTGGCCCACCCGGACGACACCGGAGTGGACGGTCGTGGTCGGCGTCAGGGCGAGCGCGGGGTTCGCGATCAGCTCGAGGATGTCGTAGGCCATCTCGAGAACGTAAGCCACTGCCACGGCCCGGCGATAGAGACTTCCGACGCGGCAGATCGGCGGCGCGCGTTCACCTGGCATGAACGGTGCGACCCTCCCGCGCCTGTCCGCGCCGCCCGACACCGAAGGCGGTGCTCGCCGGCCTGTACCGCGAGCACTGGCTCGCCCTGGTACGTCTGGCGGCGCTGCTGGTCGGTGACCAAGGGAGTGCCGAGGACGTCGTGCGGGACGTTTTCGCCAGGTCGCACGGCAGGTCCACGGAGGCGCTCACCTTGCCCCCCATCCGTACCTGCGTGCTCCGCCGGCGCCGCCCGATCTGGAACGGCGTCCGGTGCCGGGAGCGGAGCCTCAAGACTGCGACAGGCCCGGTGCGCAAATTTCTTCAAGACCGGGCAGGCACGGACAGCCCATGCTGGCTGCGTGATCTCTCTTGCTCCTTCGCCGGTGGCGGGTGCGCGCCGCGGCCGGATGCTCGCCGTACTGCTCACCGGTCAGGTCATGGCGTCCATGGACGGCTCGATCGTGTCAGTGGCTGCGGAAACCATTCGCGATGATCTTCACGCCGGTGGCGCGGCGATCCAGCTGATCGTGTCGGGCTACCTGCTGACCGTCGGCGTGCTCCTCGTCACCTGCGCGCGGATCGGTGACGTCGTCGGGCAGCGGCGCGCGTTCCTGCTCGGGCTGGGCTGGTTCACCGGCGCATCGCTACTGTGCGGGCTGGCTCCCGACGTGAACGTGCTGGTGCTCGCACGCATCGCGCAGGCCATGGGGGCGGCACTGCTCACTCCGCAGATCTTCTCGCTCATCCAGACGCACTGGGAGGGTACGGCACGCCGCAGAGCGATCGGCCTCTACAGCATGGTGCTCGCCCTGGGAGTCGCGCTGGGGCAGGTCGTCGGAGGGCTGGTCGTCAGCGCCGACCTCTTCGGCCTGTCCTGGCGGCCCGTCTTCCTGATCAATATCCCGATCGGCGTGACAGCGCTGGCCGTGGGGCCGCGCCTGCTGCCGCCCTCCCGCATGGACGGGCAGGCACGCCTCGATCCGGGTGGAGTGGCGGTCCTGACCGCCGCCATGGCCGCTATCACGGTCCCGCTGATCTTCGGCCGCGAGCTCGGCTGGCCCGGTTGGGTCTGGATCTCGCTGGTGTGTGGTGCCGCGCTGACGGTGGGATTTGTCCGCTATGAGACCAGGGCGCGGTATCCGCTGCTGGACCCGGCATCGGTACGGCCGCGCGGGGTGAAGCCGGGGCTGGTGGCTTGTTGGACCGTCATGGGGTGCTACACCGTCTTTCTGCTCACCCTCACCCTGCACCTCCAGACCGCGCTGGGTTTCTCGCCGCTTCACGCGGGGCTGGCGTTCGTCCCGTACGCCCTGGGGTTCGGCGCGCTCAGCCTGAGCTGGACCCGATTCCCGCAGCGGCTGCAGCGCGCCCTGCCGATCGCGGGTCCGATCGCCTTCGCGGGCGGGGCGAGCCTGCTGGTGCTCTTCTGCCGCGATCAGTGGCAGCCGGTCGTGGCGATGCCGTTGCTGCTCCTGGCGGGGGCCGGGCACGCTGCCGGGTACAGCCCGCTGATCGCGCAGATCACAGCGCTGGTCGAGCCGCGGCTGGCGTCAGCGATCTCGGCGTTGAACTCCACCGGGCCCATGCTCGCCGGGGTGACCGCCGTCGCCGGGCTCGGGAGCGTCTACTTCGCTGCGCCCTCCTCGGCCGACGGGCTCGTGCGGGTCGTCGTCGTGGTCGCTGTCCTGCTCGTGGGTGGGGCCGCGTGTGCCGTCGGGGTGGCTCGCCGTACCTCCTCGGGATCAGCGTGATCAGTACGATCAGCATCGTCGAAGGGACGGCCGGCTGGCGCCGCGCGTGATCGTGCGAAAGCCGGGCCAGTCCAACGCGGGCCGTCCAGGTATGGGTCGAGGGCGTCCGCGGCACCGACGGAAGCCGACGCCGACGCCGACCACCGGTCCGGCCGCGATCCGACCGGTTGATGACATCAGCCCTTCGAGCCGGTGAAGGCGATGCCGGCGATGAGCTGGCGTTGCATGACGACGAAGAGAGCGATCACGGGCAGTGAGGCCACGACCGACCCGGCGAACAGGATGGGGAAGTTGGTCAGGTACTGACCGCGCAGCGAGGCGAGGCCGGCCGAGAGCGTCATCATCTCCGGATCGGTGTTGACCACCAGCGGCCAGAGCAGGCTGCTCCACGACCACATGACAGTCAGCATGCCGAGCGCCAGCAGGCCGGGTCTGACCAGAGGGAGCAGGATGTGCCAGTAGATCTGCAGCGGGTTCGCCCCGTCGATCGAGGCCGCCTCGTCCAGTTCCCTGGGCAACGACAGGAAGAACTGCCGGAGCATGAAGGTGCCGAACGCTCCGAACACGCCCGGCGCTATCAGCGCCTGCAGAGAGTTCAGCCAGCCGAGCTCCATCATGATCTCGTAGCGCGGGATGAGGAACAGTTCCCCGGGCACCATCAGGACGGCCAGGAAGAGCAGGAACAGCGCGCCCCTGCCTGGGAAGCGGAGCCGGGCGAAGGCGAACGCGGCCAGCGAGCACAGCAGCAGTTGCCCGGCGGTGACGGCGGCGGTGACCACGACCGTGTTGAGGAACTGCCTGGCCAGCGGCACCGACCGGAACACATCGGCGAAGTTCGACCACTGCCAGGAGGGCGTGAACTTCGGCGGCACCCGTAGCGAGTCCGGCAGGGTCTGCAGCGAGACCACGAGCTGCCAGGCGAACGGCGCGAGCATGACCAGCGCGCCGGCGGCCAGGAACAAGTGCGCCGGCCAGGTCCTGGGCCTACTCATAGTGCACCCACTTCTTCTGTAGCCTGAACTGGAACGCGGTCAGCATCAGGACCAGCCCGAGCAGGATGACGGCGATCGCCGCGGCGAGCCCGCGCTGGTTCTGCACGAAGCCCGTCTCGTAGAAGAGGTAGACGATCGTGCGACTGCCCTCCAGGGCCGGGCTCTTCAGGTCGATCATGAGATAGACGAGGTCGAAGACCTGCAGCGCGTTGATCATCGTTATGACCACGACGAAGAACGTGGTGGGCGTGAGCAACGGCAGCGTGATGCGGACGAACTGCCGCAGCCGCCCGGCCCCGTCGATCTCGGCGGCCTCGTAGTAGTGACGCGGGATGCCCTGCAGCCCGGCCAGGAACAACACGGCGTTGTAGCCGACCGAGCTCCAGATCCCGACGACCGCGATGGCGTAGATCGCGAAGTCGGGGTCGCCGAGCCAGTACGGCCCGTCGATCCCCACCGTGCCCAGGACGTGGTTGATCGCCCCTAAGTCGCCGTTGAACAGGTACCTCCAGGTCAAGCCCACCGCGGCGGGCATCGTGACCACGGGCAGGAAGTAGAGGGTCCGGTAGAGGCTCAGCCCGCGCAGCCCCGGCACGTTCAGCAGCGCGGCGACGACGATGGACAGCGGCACGCCCGCCAGTACCAACACCGAGTAGAGCAAGGTGTTGCCGAGCGCGCCGTACATCTCCTCGTCGGTGAACAGTTCGGCGAAGTTGGCCGTCCCCACCCAGGTGTAGCCGCCGAAGACGCCCGACTCGGTCATGCTGAGATACAGGGTCTGAACGATGGGCCACAGGTAGAAGACGGCCAGACCCAGCGCCATCGGGGCGATGAGGAGGTATCCCCACGCCCACTCGCGCTTGGAGTGCATCGGTTACTCCTTGGCCAGGATCTCGTTCATCTGCGTCGCGATCTCCTTGGCGACGTCGGCCACCGGCCGCTTGCCTGCCCAGGCCTCGGCGAGCAGCCTGTTCTGCACGTCCTGCCACTGCGCGGTGTTCAACGACACCGGGTACGGCACGCCGTTCGGCATCGAAGCGTCGTAGGTCTCCTTCAGATGGAAGGTGGGGAAGGCCTTGAACCAGCCCTCCTGCGTGCCGTCGCGGAGCGAGAGGGCGCCGCCGCCGCTGTCGCTGAGGATCTTCTGAGCCTGCTCGGAGACGACGAACTCGGCGAAGGCCGCCGACTCTTTCGGATGCTCGCTCCTGGCCGAGACGGCGTTGGCAAGGCCCAGCAGGATGACGGCGTCCTTGGCCGGACCCTTGGGCAGCGGGGCCACGTCGATCCGCTCGCGGATCTCGGGGTTGGCCCAGAAGGTGGAGGCGAACCAGACGCCACCGTAGAGCATGCCGTACTTGCCGGACTGGAAGAGCGTGATGGGGTCGGTGTCGGCGTAGACCTCGGCGACAGGGGCGACCTGGTCCTTGATCATGCCGGTCCAGTACTCCAGGCCCTGGATCGAGGCGGGATCGTCGAAGCCGCTCTTCTTGCCGTCCTCCGACAGCACGTGGCCGCCTGCCTGAAGCATGGTGGGGTAGAAGGCGCCCTGGTCCCACATGTGGGCGAGGATGCCGAACTGCTTCTTGGACGGGTCGGTCAGCTTCTTGGCGGCGGCCTTGACATCGTCCCAGGTCCAGTCGGCGGTGGGGTAGGCCACTCCGGCGTCGTCGAAGAGCTTCTTGTCGTACCAGAGTGCCGGGATGCTCACGTTGTGCGGCAGGCCGTACAGTTTGCCGTCATAGCGGTAGCCGTCGACGACCGCCGGGGGAAGGCCCTGGGCCTTCGACTCCTCGAGCGGGGTGATGATCCCGCCCTTGGCGTACATGCGGACGTTGAGGCTGTTCATCCAGAACACGTCGGGTGCGGCGCCGCCGGAGGCGGCCGTCTGGAGCTTGGTCCAGTACTGGTCCCACGGGGTGATCTCGAGCTTCACTGTGACGTTCGGGTTGGCCTGCTGGAAGGCTGCGATGATCTTCTCCGCGCTCGTCTGGTCGTTCTTGTCCCAGATGGCGTAGCTGATCGTGGCCTTTCCTGAGGCTTCCGGCTCGCTGGACGAGCCGCAGCCGGCAGTCATGACGGCCAGGCCGGTGAGGCAGACGAGGGGTAGACGGAAACGCATGGCTGTCTCCAGATGGTTGGGGGGTGTTCAGGGCCGCAGGCTGGAGGTCCAGTCGGCGAGCTCGCGCTCGATCTCGGCCCTGGTCCGGGGGTGGCCGGGGGCATCAGGGCGTTGTTGCCAGGGGTGCGGACCGGTGGCCGGGCGATATTCCACGCCCAGGGCGTCGAGCCGCTTTTCGTGTACGGCGAGCCGTACACGAAAGTCCTCGAAGTCACGCTCGTCGCTCCACATCGCCTCCGCGAAGGCGGCCAGTCGCGGGAAGGCCATGTAGTCGAGGAGGCGGGGCGAGTCGATGTGCTCGGTCCACAGCGCCGCTTGCGCGCCGAGGATCCTGCTCCGCTCCTCCCCGGTGAGGCCGTGGGGGACCGGGTCGAAAGCGTGGACGGCGCGCAGGGAGGTCACGCTGCCGATCGGCACCGGTTCCTGGTCGCCCTCCGCCTGGCGGAAATCCAGGTACGTCTCGGCGAACGGGGAGACGACCACGTCGTGGCCGGCCCGCGCGGCCATCGCAGCACACCTGTCGCCGCGCCAGGCCCCGACGGTGACGCCCGGGGGCAGGCCGCCCTCCAGGAGCTCGTCCCAGCCGAGCGGCTTGCGCCCGCGGGCCAGCAGGTAGTCGGTGAAGTGCCGCATGAGCCAGGTCTGCAGCTCATCGGCATCGCGCAGGCCGAGTTCGCGGATGCGCTCCTTGGCGGGGAGGCTCTCGTTCCACTGGGTCTTGGGAGTCTCGTCGCCGCCGACGCAGACGTACTCGCCGGGGAAGAGCTCGAGGACCTCGTCGAGGACATCGGTGAAGAAGGCGATCGTGTCGTCGGAGACGTTGAGCACGTTCTCGCCGACGCCCCACTCGGTGCGCACCTCCAGGGGGAGGTCGAGGTTGCCGAGCTCGGGGTAAGCGGCGATGGCAGCCTGAGTGTGGCCGGGAAGGTCGATCTCCGGGACGACCATGACGGAGCGGTCGGCGGCGTAGGAGACGATCTCCCTGATGTCGTCCTGGCTGTAGAAGCCGCCGTGCGGGCGCCCGTCGAACAGGCGATGCCGCTTGGCGCCCAGCGGGGACTCGCGCCGCCAGGCGCCGATCTCCGTGAGCTTCGGGTACTTCCTGATCTCCAGCCGCCAGCCCTGGTCGTCCGTCAGGTGCAGATGGAGGACGTTGAGCTTGTGCGCGGCCAGCAGGTCGATGTACCGCAGCAGGTCGTTCTTGGGCAGGAAGTGCCGCGCGACGTCGATGAGGCAGCCGCGCCAGCCGTACCTGGGGGCGTCGGCGATCTCGATCGCGGGGATGCTCCAGGTTCTGTCTCCGGTACGGCCGGCGCGGAACGCGGCCGGGTCGAGCAGCTGGCGAAGAGTCTGCGCCCCGTAGAAGGCACCGGCCTGGGCCGAGGCCTCGATCAGCACGGACTCCGTCGTGGCGGTGAGCCGATATTCCTCGGGCCCGAGGCCCACGGCGTGGCGGATCTCGACCCCGCCGGGCCCTTCGAGCAGTGGCAGGCCGGTGGCCGAGGTGAGCGCCTGGCGGAGCCACGTCGCGGCACCGGCCAGCACCGGGTCGGCGGTCAACGGCGTCGCGGCGGTGAAGGTGAACAGCCCTTGTCCGAGTGCGCAGCGCGAAGGCGCCGGGATCAGGGTCACAGTGCCTGCACCGTCCGGGTCTCGCGGGCGCGTTCGGCGGCCCAGACGACGAGGTGCCCGGCCAGAGCTTCGGCCGGGTCGGCGCCGAGCGGCGCCTGGTCTCCGGCGGCCACGGCGTCGATGAACGCCCTGACGAGGCCCGCATCGCCACCGCCATGGCCATCGGCAAGCGATGCCCCCGCGTTCGTCCCGGTGTCAAGGGTTTCCTCGGCGCCGGTCGCGAAGTCGACGATCCTGATGTGGCGCCCATCCCCCTCGGCGAAGCCGTGGGTGCCGAAAACCCGCGTCTTGCGGTGCTCCAGCGGTGTGAACGCCGTCATCGTCAACGACGCGGTCGCGCCCCGCGCGAACTCCAGCGTGACGACCTGCTGGTCCACCACGTCGTTGTCGCAGTCGTAGACGCAGCGGCCGTAGGGACCGGTCTCCAGCGCGCGCATGACGCCTGCCGTACTGGCGTCGGAGGTGACGGCGCCGAGCGGCCAGAACTCCCGGGCCGGATCGCCGAGACAGCCCAGATAGAGGCGTGTGGCCGAGTAAGGGCAGGTCGGCTCGACAGGGCAGCTCACGCACCGCGTGTCCGCACCCTCCGGCCGGTTCTCCGGCCGGAAGTGGGTCAGCGAGCCGAAGGACGACACGGCGACCGGTTCGTCGCCGACGAGATGGAGCAGCCAGTCGATGTCGTGACAGGACTTGGTCAGCAGCATCGGCCCTGATTCGGCCGCATTGCGCCAGGCGCCCCGCACGAAGGAGTGGGCCATGTGCCACCAGCCCACCGGCTCCAGGTGCTGGACGCTGGAGATCGAGCCCAGCCTGCCGCTGCCCAGGAGCTCCTTGAACGCTTTTGTGTAGGCGGTGTAGCGGAGCACGTGGCAGATCGCGAAGACGACGCCGCTGCGCTCGACCGCCTCGACGATGCGGCGGGCCTCCGCTTCGGTGGGGGCCAGCGGCTTCTCCAGCAAGATCGCATAGCCCAGCTCGGCGAAGGCGACCGCCGGCTCGACGTGTAACCGGTCCTGCGTCGCGATGACCACAGCGTCCGCCAGCTTCGGCACGGCGGCCAGGTCAGCCCATCCCGTGAAGCGGGACTGCTCCGGCACGTCGTGCTCGGTGGCCAGCGCGGCCCGCCTCACCGGGTCGGGATCGGCCACAGCCACGATGCGTGCCCGACCGTCGGCAGCCGCCGCCCTGGCGTAGATCTGGCCGCGCGCGCCCGCCCCGACGACGGCTATGGTCAAAGTCATTCGAAGACCCCCTTTATTACAGGCTCCATAGATATTCACGGATCTCGCCTTGCGGTCAAGACCCCGGTGCCGGATGATCCAGGTAGACCAGCGCGACATAATTCAGACACTGTTGATAGTGAGGAGCACGCCCGTGCAGGTCAGTGGTGGAGACCTTCAGCGGCTGCGTCAGCAGAACACCCTGAACAGCCTCCGCGCCCTGCGTGAGGCGCGCGCGCCGTTGACGCTCACAGAGCTGGTCGCGCGGACCGGGCTGTCGCGAGCCTCCGTGGGGGACGTCGTCGCCGAGCTCCAGCAACGTGGCTGGATCGCCGAGGTAGAACCCGCACCGGGCACCTTGGGCCGGCCCGCCAAGCGCTACCGCTTCCGCACCGACGTCGGGCACGTGCTCGGCATCGACATAGGAGTCCACAAGGTCCTGGCCGTGGTCACCGACCTCGCGGGCCGGACCATCGCCAGCGGCCGGGTCGCCGTCGACCGGCACACCGCCCGGCATGAGCGGCTGGAGGCTGTGTGGAGAGCCGTCGACGCAGCACTCGTCGCCGCCGGCCGGGAAGCCTCCGACCTGTGGGGCGCCACCGCAGGAAGCACCGGCGTCGTCAACCGGGAAGGGCTGGTCACCCGGGTCCACGATCTTCCCGACTGGGCCGGAGTCGATCTGGCCGGCCATCTCGGGCAGCGCCTGACCTGCCCGATCACCATCGAGAACGACAGCAAGCTAGCCGCTCTCGCCGAGCAGCGGCTCGGCGTCGCGGCAGGCGTTCAGGACCTTGTCTACCTGCACGTCGGCCGCCGGCCCGGTGCCGCGCTCATCCTCAACGGACGGCTTCACCACGGGTTCAGCGGGGCCACCGGCGAGGTGGGCCTCATGGAGGTCACCGGGTGGCGCACCATGGCCGGCCACCTGGAGGTCTGTCGCGCGGCCGCCGGCGCATCACCTGAGGAGGCTGCCCGGCTCGTCTTCGACGCCGCCCGCGCCGGAGACCCCGAAGCCCAGGCCGCCGTCGATACCTACGCCCACCACCTCGCCCTCGGCACCGCCGCCATGGTGCTGACCCTGGATCCTGAACTGGTCGTTCTGGGCGGTGGCTTCTCCCGCTCGGCCGACGTGCTGCTTCCCGCGCTCAACCGGGCCCTCGAACCCCACTGCCTGCGCGTTCCCGGCATCCGGCCGTCGACGCTCGGTGAGGAATGCGTCGCCCTGGGCGGAGCCTGTCTGGCGCTGGACGATGTGGACGAGCGGCTCTTCTCACTGGAAGGGGCCATCCTCGACCCCGCTGCTCCACAGCGCATCTCTTGACGCCCCCTCCTTTTGAAGGCCGGCCGAGCCGGGTTCACCTGGCTCGGCCGGCCGTCGTTGTCAGGCCTTCTCGTAGGGGATGATCTCGGCCAGGGCGGAGGCTCCGCCGATGCCGTAGTCGGAGCGCAGCCTGATGTACCGGGCCGAGAGCCCCTGGAGGCTGACATCGTTGGGCGCGGTCATGCGGGGCCACTCGACGGGTGTGACGTCCCTGAACGTGATGCCGTCGTCGCTGACCTGCACCATGCCCTTGAGGATGGTGCCGTTCATGTTCGTGCGCAGCTTGGGCTGGAACCGTACGGCCGACAGCTCCCTGACGCGGCCGAGGTCGACGGTGATGGTGTGCGGCTGCGGCGGGACCGCGGGGTAGTCGGAGTGGAAGTCGGTGGTCAGCTTGCCGTCGATGGCATTGCGCGGGTCGCCGACGCCGGGCTTGAAGGTGCTGGCGGTGGCCTTGAGCTCGGCGGGCGGGATGCGGCGACCGGCGGGCTCGGCCGGCCAGATGTGGCGTCCCTTGCCGGGCTCCTCGGTGACGGGCTCCCGGTCGGGTCCGGTCCCCTTGCCGCGGATCAGGATGTCGGTGATGACCGAGCCGTGGTCGGAGTAGAAGGGGTAGGGCTGGTTGAGCCAGCTCTGCCGGTGGCGGGGCAGGCGATCGATGTCGGCGCGAGACCCCAGGATGCGGACGTCCTCGCCGCGGGCGAAGACGTAGTCGATGCGGCCTGGAATGGCGCCCATGCCGTGGTAAGGGCTCCACGTGCGGCCGGGGTAGCGTCCGGCGTCGGGGTTGGCGTAGCGGAAGGTATCCATGAAGCCGTGGTCGGTGTACAGCTTGGTGTACGGCCAGGGCAGGACCACGCCGCCGTGGCCGGGGGCGTCGGCGAACTGCTCGCTCCAGTCCAGGTGCGACTGCGCGTTGAGGTCGCCGCCCATGAGCACCGGGGCATCGTCGTCGCCGATGAAGGACGGGATCGCCTTCTCGAGGATGGCCTTGCCCATGGCGACCCGGCGAAGGTTGTCGCCCTCCAGGATCTGTTCGTTGGTCTTGGTGCGGGGCAGGCCGTGGGTGTTCTGCACCGCCGCGTCGTGGGTGTCGCCGTAGGCCCAGCCGTCGTGCCAGGTCCACAGGCTGAAGGCGTGGACATGCTTACCGTTGGGCAGGCCGAGCCGGGCGCCGCCCAGGTTGAATGAACTGATGTCCGCGTCGGCGTAGCGCGGGTACACCTTCTGGATGTCGAGCTTGGTGTAGAGCCACAGGTTGTCGCCGTTGACGCTGTAGTCCTCGGGCGTGGTGAGCTGCACGCCGGCGAATCGGTCGCCCTCCGCCCGTCCGGCGTTCAGCCCGTCGAGGATCTTCTGGCCGGAGCCGTACCCCTCGACCACGAAAAGAATGTCGGGGTTGACCTCGTTCATGTAGTCGATCATCTGGGCGAGGTTCTCGCCGGTGTTCTCCTGGCGGTTGTAGGTGCCGCCGACGAAGAGGTTCCATGACATCAGCCGGAGCGGTGTTCCCACGTGCTTCTCCGGCAGGGAGGTGAGGGAGACGTCGACCGTCACATCCTTGTCGGGGAGCACGAAGGGGCGGCTGCGCACCTGCCCGTCACGCGTGTACAAGGTGTCTCGCGCCCATACCTGGTCGCCGCTCCTGACGGTGGTGACGAACTCCTCGACGCGGTGAGGTCGGGCCTTGCCGGTGGCGACCACTGTGCAGGTGCTGCCGGGGCCGTTGCCGTCGCAGTCCAACCGGTAGCTCGGCTTGCTTCCGCGGTCGGCGGAGGCCGCGGTGGTGTTCGTGGCGGCGAGCAGTCCGGTCAAGGCCACGGCGACGGCGAGCGGAGGGACTAAGAAGCGCATGGGCATTCCTTCTGCGAGATTTCTTGGGGATCAAGGGGGTCGGTCGCGGGTGTACGAGAAGTGCTGCCAGGTGAGAGGCCGCGGCGGCGGCAAGGCACGAGTCAGGGCCGGGGCGGCAGTGTGGGGGCGCCGGCCGACGGCGACCGAAGCGTGCGGCTCGCCGCTCCTGGGTCAGCTTCGAAGAAGAGTTCGTGGTCTCGCCCTCAGGGCATGTTCAACGGCCCGATAACGAGCGCACGCTGCGCGTCTGCTCGGACACGGTATTCCGGTTGTACCTCGCACAGGGTGGGAGACGGCGCCGGGCAGGCTCAGGTGACGTGACCTCTGCGTGTCGTCACAGGTGGTCGGCACGTGGCAGCACATTATTGACAGACTCCAGAGGAAGTTGTCCCCAGTGAAGGGCCTCTACCGGGATCATCCCGGCGTCGCCGCTACGCCGCAAGGTCTCCAAGGTGAATATTTACAGACTGTGCAATAAAGACCTGCTGTGGGAGTGGCATCCCGCAGCCAATGAGCTTCCCGACATTCCCAGCCACCCTGCTGGCCTGGCACCGCAAACTCCGCAGCTCACCGCGCCATGCGGCCACGGATGACGAGCCCGGCTCCTCGGCCTCATCTGCCGTGCGGGTTCTCACGCGCAAGCTTGAAGAGGAGCGGCGCGCTCGACGGAACGAGGTGGCGGAGTTGCGCAGAGCGTTGGACGTGGCCCAGGGCGAAAACCTTGAGCTGCGGCGACGCCTCGACCGATACGAGCCGACATGATCGCCCTCGTGGCCTTCGGCAAGCCGAGTAGGGGTGCCATGGGCACCTGGGGATCGCTTAGCGGGCAGTGGATTTCGTGACGATCTCCTGGACGTCCTCGGGCAATGTCGGTGCCGGCCACGCCTCATATCGAAGTGGCGCCCACTCGTGTGCGAACGGTCCTTGCCGAGTCTCGATCAGCCCCATGACCTCCAGACGGGCTTCGGCAACGCGACGGTGAACTTGATCGTCTATCAGCCCCAGCCGCCTGCCGTGCTCATATTCGTCTTCATCCTTCCATCTGTACTGAGAAAGATCAGGTTCGACAATGAGGTCCAGCATGAGGTCGAAGGTGTCTACGCCCAGGTGAGTGCGTTGTTTCGGCATGTCGAAGTCGACATACCAGGCGAGCGGTTGATGATCGGAGTCGAAGAACTGGCGGACGGTGAAATAGGTGTCGATGCCATACCAGCTGCGCACCGCGGTGCCTTGCCAGGTCCACCATCCCAGTTCCCACCTGCCCGAGGCGAGCTCGCGGATCGTTCGTTCCCGCTGGCTGCCGCCGTTCAGGGTGGAGTCGATCCACGTGGTGGACGCCAGGCCGCGAAGCCCTGGCCATCCGGCCACCATCAGATACTTCTCGGTGTCTTGGAGAACACGGTACGGGACCGCTGTCCAGACCTTCCCCTTCCAGATGTGGCGGCGCACGGCTGTCGCCCCGGCATCGAAGCGTCTATGGGCGTCGGTCTCCATGGCTCGATCTTGCATGATCCCGCGCAAGCCAGTCGATCTCGTGTTGATGTCGCTGCTGCGAACGAAAACACGGCCGTCGACGGAGGATGCACCCTCGTCAACGGCCCTCCTGTGGCAGGCGCAGATACGAGGTGGTCGACGTCGAGCCCGCTGGGATCGGTGACGACTTGATCGTCGTAGTAGGAGTACCAGCGGCCGCCTGACAGTTCTGCAGCCATCGCCGATCTGGAGAGAGGCATCGAGGCTTCCTCGATGAGGACCTCCACCCTGGTAGAGCAACCGTCACGATCGGCGTCGATCCAGTGCCTGAAGCTGCTGCGCTGGTAGCCCGCGCGCGATTCGGTGCCCCTGGGGAGAGTGGCGACGGCATCGGCCAGGAGCGGGCGGGCGTAGGTCGGCGTCTGAGGTGCGGCGGATGCCGGCGTGGCGTTGGGTGCGGTGATGGCGACGAGGGCGCCGACCAGGAAGGCGTGGGTGGGCGTGGGGGCTCCACCGCTCATTACTGAGAGTTGTGATTCGTGGGAGTCCGCCGTCTCTACCCGCACAGTAAGAGCCCAGTAGCGAGACGGTTGTCCAGTACTCCTACGAGGCGTTCGCCGATCTGCGTTTCTCGCCGCTGCCGCTGGTTTTTGCGTCATGGGACGAGCAGGTTGATAGCGACGCCGATGGGGATGGAGACGAGGGCGCCGATGCCGATGTAGATCCATTGTTGGCGTCGTTCAGCGCGGATGGTGGCTTCGGTCTCGCCAACGAGAATGTGGCGAATCTTCTCGGCTTCCTCCTTGTTGAGTTCGAGGAGCTTCCGCTGGTGCTCGGCGTCAGCGAGGAGTGTGTCGCGGATCGCTTGCTGGACGTCGAGATCGCGCTGGAGGTCTTCCATCAGTGCGGCCGCTTCTGCGAAGGCCGAGTTGACGGCCTCGATGCGGCGGCGCAGCCGTTCTCCGGGGTCCTCTGCAGCTTCCTTGGTTTTCCGCTCATCGACCCAGTTGACCCACCAAAACACGAGTAGGACTGCGATCATGGTTGCGTAGCGTAAGGCGGTGCTGAGAAGCTCGCCGAAGTTGCGGGGCCATAGCGCGGGCATAGGCTCTGCGACGGCGATCACAAGTGCAACGAAAGCGACGACGGCTATTGCATACCGGTACTTGCGGGCGGTCTTGGCTGACCTGCTACGGGTCTTCATGATGTCATTGCATCGCGTTCGTCTGGGACGGTCGTGCCGCGTGATCGAATCGGGATCTTGGTGCTTGTGCAATGGAGCCCCCGCCGCCTCCCTGTACGAGGGATAGCGGGGGCTCTCTAGGTCGGGAAGGTCTGCTTGGCGAGGCGCCCGGCCCGGTCGTAGGTCGTCGTGGTGGTACGGCCTTCGGCGTCGATCTGCTCAGTACGCCGGCCGAAGGTGTTGGAGCCCAGCTTGGAGGCCGGCGTCTCGCTGACGGCGGTGCCGCCTGTGCGTTCCACCTGCATGGCGGGCAACAGCAGCAGCGCCGGCGCACAGCGGTAAGCGCGGCCCGGATCATGTGCATGTCTTGGTCAGAAGGACGCCGGATCACGTGGGCTTGAGCGTCGGTCCGCAGGTGCGACCCGATACGCCTGTCGAGTTCTCTATGGAGATGGTTGATGGCCGAGCGGGCCAAGGTGAGGCCGGCTGATGAAATACTCTCCCGGGAGTCTCTTTCTCGGTACTTGGCGCAATGGTCCAGGGATAGTGGAGTCAACGTAGAGATATGGGCGCTCCCGGATGAGATCGTACCGATCCGTGTAATGGCGGCGATCTCCGCCTGCATCGCCGAGGCCTTGTCCAATATCGAAAAGCACAGTCAGTCTCGCACCGTCTCTGTCGTCATCACGGTCAGTCCATCCGGCTTGAGGCTGACGATCAGCGACGACGGGTATGGGTTCGAGAAGCTTCGTCCTGGTCCGGGGATCGCTGTGATGCGGGCCGCGATGAAATCGGTTGGCGGATCCTTCGGCATCAATGGCACGCCGGGCGGCGGTACCACGATCAGCGGCGCAGTACCACGTACGCGCTGGTAGATCTATCATGTTTACTACGTGTATGAGCGCTTGTAGGCTCGTCTTGTTCGCGACCCAGCCGCACCTCTTGATCTTGATCGAGAATGTCTGGGACGTCTAGTACTCCAGTGGCACTCGACTTGGCCGCGAGTCCTTCCACCCGTCCTGTACCGGGGTCCGGGGTTACGGAACCGGTACCCGCCAACCTCTGACGCGTTACTGCCAAATATTGAGCGGCTGTGGGCCAACCCCTTCACTCGTTGTCTCTTCGCCCGAACTTCTCCGGGGGTGTGCTGTTCGAAGCGAGCAGTGTGGATACCTGTCGGCTCCAGCACGGATGTAATCGGCGTGATCGTAACGCTGTCTTCACCGCCTTCGGGATATTTGTTTAGTTCGTGATGTCGATGTACGTCGGCAGTTCGCTGCCTATGGGTCCTCTGACAACCACGCTGACGAAAGGTCCATTCGTGAACCCCCTCTCTCCGGACAACTTCTACGAGCCCGTTATCGGACTCGTCATGTTCCTCGTTACTCTGTTCGTCCTCGGTAAACTGCTTGTACCGCGCTTACAGAAGACGCTGGCCGAGCGGGCTGACGCGATCGACGGCGGAATCATGCGGGCAGAGGAGGCCCAAGCCGAGGCCCGGAAGCTCGAGCGGCAATACCGCAAGCAGCTGGAAGAGGCCCGGCGCGACGCGGCGCTGCTGCGGGAGGAGGCCCGCGAGCAGGGCGCGCAGATCAGGGCTGAGCTCCGCGCGCAGGCGCAGGCCGAGGCTCGCCACCTCATTGGGACGGCGCACGCCCAGATCGAGGCCGACAGACAGGCGGCGTTCGCCCAACTCCGTACGGAGATCGGCCGTCTGTCGACCGACCTGGCGGGCCGCATCATTGGCGAGCCATTGGAGGAGGACGTGCGGCATACCGGCATCGTGGCGCGATTCCTGGACGAGCTGGAGAACCGAACGGCCTCGTGAGGCAACGGTCCGACCGTTGGCAAACGCGCGGCAGACCGATCCGCGCGGCACCTTCATCGAGCAGGGCGACAGCAAGCGCGGCGAACCCATCGCCCGCACGCTGAAGGGGTGGACGGCGGTCCGGCCGACCCGCAGCCCGCCGCTGACGTGGTGCTCGATCCCGCGGCTACCTCCACCGTGGATGCGATGGGCCGCAAGACCGCCTACGCCTACTGGATGGACAACCGGCTCCGGCAGAGGATCGCCGACGGCGCCAAGCTGAACGGCTCGGCCACGCCGGCGGACGTGGTGGAGCCGGCCGAGTACGACCCGGCCGGCAACCTGACCCAGCAGATCAACGGCGGCGGCCTGGGCGCCACCGATTTCGTGGTGCCCAAGGCGTGAGGCGGCGCCGGACGGGGCTCGGGACAGACCCTTCCGGCGCCTCTCATTACTACCGCTTCGGGAATCCGATCACGATCATCTCGGTGGCGTCCGTCTTGCCCGGGACGCGGCCGGCGCTGTCCGGGAAGTTGTTGTCCTGCATGACGGCGATCCTGTTGCCCGGCAGAGGGAGCAGGGCCTCCACGGACTGCAGGGGGAACTTGAAGGGGTCGCCGAGACCGTAACCTCCGGCGGGGTCGTCCGAGCCGATGTGGGCAGGGTTGCGCAGGTTCAGCAGGTCGGCGACCTCGGTCTTGACGAGGTAGCCGTCGGCGTCGGTCTTGCGCCGGTCGATCAAGTAGACGCGCTTGAAGGTGGCCTTGGGCCCCTCGTCGTCCTCACGCTCGATCAGGATGGCCCGGTTGGCGTCGAGGGCTTGCATGTCGGCGATGCGGTAGTCCTCGCCGTCCGTCCGGTACTGCCAGGAACGACCGGTGTATTGGTTCTGCTGGGTGTCGAACTCGTAGATGTAGCGCCGGAACGGGTTGGCGTCGTTGGTCAGCCGGCCTTCCACCGCGGGGTAGAGGAAGCGTCCGTCGGGGGAGGAAGCGAGGGCTTCGAAGCCGCGGCTGCCCTGTACCGTCGTGGGCTCGCCGTTCGCCGGCGTCGGGTTGTTCGGGGATTTGAGTGAGGGGTGGGCGATCGGGGCCTGCAGCAGCTTGCCGGTGCTGTCGAAGTGCAGAAGGAACGGCCCGAACTCGTCGCCGACCCACATTGACCCGTCGGGGGTCCGGGTCACCGACTCCGGGTCGAAGTCGCCGCCGGTGAGCAGCCGGTCCGCGGTGTTCTCGTTGACGATCTGGAAGGGGATCTTGTGGTCCGGGTCGGCGAGCGAGAGGAACCGGCCCACGTCGATGGTCCCGGCTCCGCCGCCGGCCGTCTCCCACTGTGGCGTGAAGTGGTAAAGCCGCAGCAGGAAGTCCACCGAGTTGCCCTTGGTCCCGAAACCGTTGTCGGGCATGGCCCAGAACGAGCCCTTGCCGTCGGGAAGCATGGACGAGATGCCGAGCACCAACTGGCTGGGGTAAGGAGGCGTCATGCCGTTGTTGGGGTCGCTGAAGGCGCCGGTGGGTGGGCCGGGGGCCGGGGCGTAGGCGGGCAGTGTGGCGCGGGCGAGCAGGGTCGCGCGAGCGGGGTCACCCGGAGGCGAGGCAACCTTGCCGGCGGCGAAGGCGGGGGTACCGACCAGCATGAGCGCCGCGGTGGCCAAAAGGATGAGAGGGCGACGTCGCACATTTTCTCCTGAGGAGCGGACCAGTGATGGGGCATGGGCGAGTCGGATCAAATCGGTCGACTATTAACTGCGGTTACGGACTTGATGGCGGCAGGCCGTAGGGGTGGCGAAATGCCGGTGACATCCGCTGGTCGCGCCGTCCGGACCGGTGCCGTCCGCCTTCATCCAGCGGGCCGATCGGGCGGTGACGACCAAGCTCCGTTCCACGCGCTGCCGCGCGTCGGGATGGTCAAGCTGGCCCAGATCATCGGTGAGATCGACCCCGTGCTCGGACGTGCCGACTCCGCCGACCACCTGGCCGCCGAAACCGGCAGCGCCTCTCTTCTTTCACGTGTGGCATGGTGGCCGCCTGTCGCAGCATGTTGCGACCTCGCCGTGACGCCGGTGAGATCGTCACCCCTGTCCGCGATGCGACATCGAGCCCGGCTCAGCCCGCGGAACCCCGCCCCAAGCAGGGCCGATGAGGTCGAGCATCACGATGGGAGCGGCCATTGGTCTCCCGGCATGCACAAACAGCCCACAACATCTTCGAGGTTTCCCGCGTCCGACTGACTATGACCTCACTTACCGAGCGCACGAGCCACCCAAGAGCCCGCCGATACGAAGCCTGGACCAACGCCGCCGCCCTGGCCGTCTGCCTGACGGTCGTCCTCGGCGGAGGTACCGCCAACGCGGCCCCCGTGGACGGCGCGGCGGCGCAGGCCGGCGCCGCCATCGCGGCGGATGCCGCCGGCCGGCTGGACCGGGTCGACTGGGCGTCCGTAGTGGAGCCGGCTCTGAACTGCCCCAGACCGGGGCCGCACGCCACCTGGTACGTCGTGCGCGCCCGCGTGGCGGCCGTCGGCGACCTTACCCGTGACGGCAGGCGTGAGACCGTCGTCGTGTCGTCGTGCCCGAGCACGACGTCGAGCAATCCCTTGATCGCCTTTGTCTACGACGGAGCCTCCAAGCCCTCGGCTCCGCGCTTGCTCGGAAAACTCGGCAAGAACCGCTACTTCAAGTCCCTGAAGGTCGCGATCCGGGGCGGGCGTGTGCACCTGCACGGCGAGGCGCTCAGCGACCAGGCCCCCAGATGCTGCCCTGACCTGATCGTCAGCCAAACCTACAGATGGGACGGCACGCAGTTCCGCAGGGCGGCGGAAAAGGCGAACCGCATCACGTGACCGCTGACAGGTCGGGCGTGTTGCACGGACCGCTAGTGCGGGGACGGCAGGCGGCCGGGGTCCGCGGTACTGGCCCAAGGGAGTGGCCCCAGGTCGGACTGCCGATCGGTGCCTGGTTCGTACCGGTCAGCCGGATCTCGTAGGCGATCTCCTCACCGAACCTCCACACGACTTCCTGGCAGATGCGGGCGAGGCCGGCGACGGCCTCGCCCGCCACTGCGCGCAGTGCGGCGGTGATCCTCACGGCCGGGCACGACTCCGCTGCTGAGGGCGTCGAACAGACGCTCCAGGCGGGCACGGTGGTCGTCTGCGATGGTGCCGGCCGCTTCTCCGGCGATCAGGCGCCGGGCGTTCTCCACCAGCGCGGCGGTGAAGAAGGCGGCGAGCAGGGGCCGTCGAAGGCCGGGTCGTGTTCGAGCTCGCCGGCGAGAGCCCGTTGGAGGTCGGAGGCGATCTCTCTGGCGCGGGCGACCAGCGCGGGCGAGGCCGCTACGGTCCGGAAGAAGGGGACGGACCCGTCCGTGTGGCCGGACAGGGCGTGCCGCTCCTTGAGGAGACGGAACGCCGTGTCGCGCAGGGACTGGAGCACTCCGGCGTCCGGGGCGCGGTCGCGTACCGCTGAGCGCAGGATCGACGGCGTCGACCTCGCGGTCCAGGCGGAGGTCATCCTCGCGCGGGAAGTGCTTGAAGACCGTCACGGCCGAGACCCCGGCTGAGAGCCCGCTCAGGGAGTGGGTGTGGCCGCCTGACTCGTCGTTCGCGCAACCCATGTGCGAAGGGTTTCCGACTTGTGCCAGTGCTGATTGAAGTAGTCGGTGAAGTACTTGGCCGCCTCGGGGTCTTCCATGCTCATTCCCCTGATTACCTGCTCCGTTCCACCGGAGAAGGCCAGGAAGACGACGCGCTCGTCGACGATTGCCATGTTCAGCAGGTCCGCCTTGATGTCCCACTCCACCACGTGGGCCTCATAATTCTGAACTTCGCAAGTCTGGTCGAAATGGGTCATTGCCCACTTCCGCATCGCGTCAGAGTTCACGCAGATCAGGCGGCGGACGGAACGAGAGGAGTTGCCTCCGGCCCAGTCAAGCACGGCGTCGAAGTACTGCTTGGCCTCCTTCTGGGCCAGGGTGCTCGGCGGCGCTTGCCGTACGTACCAGACGTCGAGCTGGTTCTCCGCGCCCCGGAGGATCGCTGTGCGGAGAGCGCTGTAGAACTCGGCGTTGTTCTTGTAGCGGCGGAATTCTGTGCACTGGTGGTTGGCGAGCTTCTCCAGGGTCCGGTCCATGCCGCGTAGAGGGAGGAGACACCGTAGAATCGCGTAGAGCGCTACGAAGATCAATGGTAGGAACGCGGCAGGCGGCCAGTCGAAGACGGCGCCCAGAACGCTTGCGCCGACAACGATCACGCAGACGACAGTGATGATGCGGTCTTCGATGCGGTCGAGTGAGAGAGAAGCGAGAGACTTGCGCCGGTTGCGTGGGGGGGTCGCGTCCATGCTGTTGCCTTCCTCGTTATGCTCCAGTAGACGCTCAGAATCGGGAAGTAGTTCCAAGCGGTCTATTCGTGCGGCTCAAACAGCTACAGATCACGACGACACCGATCAGTGCCGTTGAAGAGGAACGGACATATTGTCAACGACGGCCGAATTCTGACTTTCCGTGATAGGCCCCGTTGAGTAGATCACGGTTCGGGTGTTCCGGCCGGTCGCCCAGCCTGATCACGAGCATCCGCAGCGTGTTGATCAAGGAGTTTGTCGCCGTCCTGTTCCCTCATCTGGTCGGCGTGTGCGTTGATCAGGTCTTCCGGCCGGGGACCACGGTAAGGATCCGGGCCAGGACCGGCACCGTGGAGGCCGCCTGCCCGGCCTGTGGAACGCCGTCGCAGCGGGTGCGCAGCCACTACGAACGGCGGCGTCCGATACCGCGGTCGGGAGGCCAGGAGGTGGTGTCGGCCGGCGGTCAGGGCGGACAGGATGGGGAGTCCCGCCCCGCCGCTTCGGGGTAACGCGTGTGGAGGAGTCCGCGGCAGAAGTCGGCGTTGCCCTCGATGCTGACTCGCACGGCACGGGCGAAACGCAGCCGCAGCGCGGCCTCCTCGTCGGGGATCGGCTCGCCGCGCTCGTCGAGAAGCAGCGGCGACTGCGGCGAGCAGTCCAGCCCGAGTTCGGCCCTGCGGTGAAGCAGCCGCGCCAGCTCTGGGGACGGCGGGACCTCACCCAGCCGCAGCCGCGCAGGCGGCAGGCCCTCGGCGGTCAACCGGGTGCCCAACCGGTCGAGGCTCGCCAGGTAGGCCTTGCGCCGGAACGTCAGGCGCAGCTCGTCAGGCTCTCCGCACGCCTCGCCGGGGAAGGACCCGGTGAACCCCGCGCCTTCCGAGACAGCCGCGTTGATCTCGTGGGCCGCGAAATGGTCCTCCAGCCGGACGTCCACCGCGACCACGCCGGGTACCGCTCGTACCGCTTGGCAGGCGTCGGCAACCATCAGGTAGGCGAAGTTCGGCGCGCAGAAGTACGTCGGCAGGCGGAGCCGTACCGAAACGCGCCCCTCGTGGACCTCGGCCTCGCTGACGAACCCGAGCTCGGTGATCGGCTCGTCCAGCTCGGGATCCCGTACGGTCGCCAGCGCGTCCCAAACGTCGCGGTCGAGGGACGGCACGCTCATGCCGGCACTTTCGGCCCGGACCCGACGGGCTCGTCGCTGCCCGCGTGGGCTTCCACGATGTCCAGCTCCGGCGGTACCGGGATGTCGTAGAGCCGGGCGGCGTTGAGGCCCAGGATCTTCTTCTTCACCTCAGGGGTGAGCTCGCCGTACTCTCCGCGCATGTCTTCGGGGATCTGGAAGTCCACGAAGCGTTCGATGAGCCACTTGGGCGTCCAGATCGCGTAGTCGCTGGCGAAGGTGATCCGGTTCTCGTCGAGCCAGTACAGCAGTTCGCCGATCACCTGGGCGAAGTAGCGCGGCCTGGTGTGAATGAACGGCATCACGACGGCGAGCCCGCCGTAGACGTTCGGCTCCTGCGTGGCGATCCAGCAGAAATCCTCCAGCCTGGGTAGCCCACAATGCTCGACGATGAACGTCAGCTCAGGGAACATGCTCGCGACCTCGTCCACGTCGGCCACGTCGAACGCGTCCCGGTTGAGCGGGTAGATCGTCGGCCCCTTGTGGACGTGAATGTTGCGGATCCCGAGTTCCTGGCTTTTCTCGAGGTATCGGTAGGACCACGGGTCGGTCAGTTTCCAGCCCTTCGAAGCGCCCTTCCATTCGGCGGTGTAGAGCTTGACCCCTTTGAGATTCCAGCGCTCCGCCAGCGCCTCGAGCCTTTCGAGCCCCGCCTCACCGTCGCGCGGATCCCACGACCCGTTCACGATGAACTTGTCCGGGTACTTCTCCGCGAGCACCCCGTCCTGCTCGGTGGTGTTGAAGCCGTCCACGAAGAAGTCGTTGAGGTAGGTCGGCTGGAAGATGGCCTTGTCCACGTAGCCGGCCTCGAAGACGTCGTGCAGGATCCGTTCCTCGCTCTGCTGCCAGAACTCCTCCAGCGGCCAGACCTCTGACGCCGGCGAGAGGTTGCGGTGGTAGTCGTAGAAGCAGTTGATGAAACCCTCGCCATAGCGGTTCGCCTGATTCGACGGCTTGGCGTCCCAGAAATGGATGTGCCCGTCGACGACGAAATACTGCCGGCCATCCTTTTCGTACATCTCAGCTCCTCGCGGGTACGAGAATTCCCCGGCCTTGCAGACGGCCGCTGTCCAGGTCGTCCATGGCCTCGTTGACGGCTTCGAGGGGATATTTCCTGGTGTGCAGATGTACTTTTCCCTGCGCGGTCAGGGCCATCAGCTCGTCCAGATCGTTGTACGAACCGACGAGGTTGCCGATCACGTTGATCTCGTTGGAGATGATGTCGATGGTGGGGATCTCGACACGGCCCCCGTAGCCGATCACGAAGTAGGAGCCCGCGCGGCGCAGCATCGCCACGCCTTCGGCTTCGGTGCCTCCCTCGCCGACGAAGTCGAGCACGACGTGCGCGCCGCGCCCGCCGGTGAGGTCGGTGACCGCGTTGAGCTGGCTGCCGTCGGCCGGCACGGTGTGCGTGGCGCCCAACCCCTTGGCGAGCTCGAGTGCCGCCTGCGACCGGTCGACGACGATGATCTCGGCCGACGCCATGGCGGTCAGGCACTGCACGCCGATGTGGCCCAGCCCGCCGGCGCCGATCACCACGATCTGCGTGCCCGGGTAGAGCAGCGGCAGCGCCTTTCGTACCGCGTGGTAGGCGGTCAGTCCCGCGTCGGCCAGCGCGGCGACGTCCGCGGGCTCCATCGAAGGATCCAGCTTGACCACGGACCTGGCGTTGGTGAGGAGGAACTCGGCCATGCCGCCATCGGTGTCGATACCGGGGAACTTCGCGTTGGCGCAGTGCACGTCGTCGCCGGCGCGGCACGCGCGGCACAGCCCGCAGGTGACGAGCGGGTGCAGGATGACCGCGTCGCCGGGCTGCACGCCCGTCACGGCCGAGCCGACATCCCGCACCCAGCCGGCGTTCTCGTGCCCGATCGTGTACGGCAAGGCCACGCCGGACTTCTCCGCCCACTGACCTTCTACGATGTGCAGGTCCGTACGGCACAACCCGGTCCCGCCGATCTCGACCAGCACGTCCAGCGGCCCGCTGATCTCGGGGTCGGGGACGTCCTCGACCACCGGGCGCTTGTTGTACTCGTGAAGCCGTACGGCTCTCATCGCCACTCCCCGACCTACGAAAGGCTGTAGCTCGATCGTTGGAGGGTCACCGGGTGCGGTCAATGGTCGAGAATTCACGGAGCCGGAATTTTGCCCGATATTTCACAAGGCCGGAATTCCGGGGGCGACATTGGGTAACTCCCGGCCCTCTACAGGCGGGATGCCGAGGTTCTCGATCGAGGGCAGCTTGGTGTGTCACCACCCACGGAGCAGTCCCATCAGTACAGGTGGTCGACAGCTCCGACGACGGCGGGGATCGCGCCGTCTCCCCGGCGAAATACCGAGCCGTCTTGCACAGGGTGTCCCGCTCCTCCTTCAGTTCACGCACCCGCCGGCCAGTTCACGCACCCGCCGGCGCAGCTCGGCGTTCTCGGCCTCCACCGCCTCCGGCGACGCCTCGCCCCGGTGCCGGCGCTCTTCGGCCTGCGTCCCGGCCGGCTCGCCTCAACCCGCTCCGTGCGCGCGGACCGGATCCAGTTCCGGAACGTCTCGGGGCCGACCCCCAAGTCGGTGGCGATCCCTGCGCTCGTTGCTCCTGGCCTGGACTCCCGCGTCCTTCTTGAACTGCGGTGGACAGTTCATCATCCCCAACGGGACACTCTCCCGATCTCCCCGAACCAGTAGGGTTCAGGGTCTCAGGTGTCCAGCCCCCGGGCGGAACGCCCGAGTTCTCAGCGGGGCAGCCCGTGCGGCTGAGGCAAGGCCCTCGCGGAGCGTGTGCTGAAATTACTTCACAGAATTGACATTCTGACGAGTCATCCGTGAGGTCGTCAGAGGAGATCCATTTCGACCCTTGTCATTCCCTGCGAGACTGTCCGCACCGTGCCCCCACCGCGTCGGAGCCTGAGGGATGGAAAGCTGACAGATGCGCCTTGACATCATCCGGAGATTCGCCGCTTGGGCGGCCATGAACGCCGACGGCATGATCGCCCTTGCCCTTGCTGTGATCGTA
Source organism: Nonomuraea sp. NPDC003754 (assembly GCF_053605785.1). Lineage (NCBI taxonomy): Bacteria > Bacillati > Actinomycetota > Actinomycetes > Streptosporangiales > Streptosporangiaceae > Nonomuraea > Nonomuraea sp. NPDC003754. The sequence goes on along the minus strand of NZ_JBSGJX010000032.1, from coordinate 29,903 downwards.
GCCGTGCTGGGCACAACCGTCGATAAACTGCCACCTGGACTCACTGAGAGCGCCACGTTGCTCGTCATGGCCCTTGTGGGGACCACGGTCCTTCGCGATCGGGCCCACTTATCCTGGCGGTTCGAACAACTCGAAAACCTGATCAAAGAGGCATCCCCCACGCTGCGCCGCAGGTCGGTCACGTCCGAAGACGACGACCTCGATCAGCGCTTCCACTATCTGGCCGAGCGGCTGGAGGACACTTTCCAAGAACTGGAAGAGCTTGAGAATGCGATGCGGGCGCGCGCCGCCATGGCCCGCAGGCTCGCGGCCGAAGCAGAATCCAATAGGCGTGAGGCCGAGACGAGTCGTGAAGTAGCGGAGCGGCGCCAGGAAGAGGCCAAGGCGTTCGACCTCCTACTCCAGAGCAAGATCGACGATGTGGCAGAGCGTGTGGAGAAACGCGGCCAAGGCACCCAGCGGCGGTACATGCTCTACGGCGTCGTCCTCGGGGCCACAGCCGCCATCTTGCTTGACGCAAGCAAGGCCCTGTGGGCGTTCTGGACGTAACCCAGCCCCACCGCTTCCCGGACACAGGGACGCTCAGGCGTGCGGACGTGAGGTCTGCCCTGGTAGTGGCAGTGTAGGGCTGTCCGTTGGTGACGGCGGCACCAGTCTGACCAGCGCCGGGTGTTCGTGATCGTGTGGGTGGTGGTCCGGCGACCTGATCGGTGCCCTTGAGGGCCTTGTCGCCCCGCTTGATGTCCACGCCTGGGACCCCGAGCGCACGCAGCTGCGCGCGCTCATGGGGCGGCTCCGTCAGATGACGGTGACGTACTGGGCCAGTTCGCCGCGCGAGGTGATGCCCAGTTTCGGGAACGCCTTGTACAGGTGGTAGGCGACCGTGCGCGGGCTGAGGAACAGGTGGGCGCCGATCTCACGGTTCGAGGCGCCCGTCGCTGCCAGCCGTACCACCTGGAGCTCTTGTGGGGTGAGGGCGGCCAGCGGATCCTCGGCGTGGCGGCGGTCGGACAGGGAGGCGCCGGCGGCCCGCAGTTCGGTCGCCGCGCGTTTCGCCCAGGGAGCGGCGCCGAGCCGTTCGAAGCCCTCCATCGCCGCGCGCAGGTGTGTGCGGGCCTCGGCGCGCCGCTGGTGGCGGCGCAGCCACTCGCCGTACAGCAGTTCGGTGCGGGCTTGCTCGAAGGGCTGATCGGCCTGCCGGTGGAGGGCGAGTGCTCGCGCGTAGCCGTCGCCGTCGCCGCTCAGCAGCGCTTCGCACCGCTTGAGTACGGCATGCGCCCAGGGCTGGTCGATGACGTTCGCCCAGTCGCGGAAACGGGTGAAGGCCGGCCGGGCCCGCTCGGGTGTTCCGGCACGGGCGGCGGACTCGACGTAGTCGGGGCAGGCGTACCACCACAGGAAGGCATGTCGAGCCGGTCCGGCCAGGGCCTGGTCCATGCGCTCGAGCACCGCGGTGTGTCGTCCAGCGGCGAGATCGAGGGCGATCAGCGCGTACGTTCCCCAGCCCAGGCCGGTCATCCACGCCCCGTCCACGTCGTCCGCCCTGGCGGCCAGTTCGCGGCAGCGCTCCTCCTCACCGGCGACGCCGGCGAGCCAGGCGGCCAGGCCGGTGAGATAGTCGTGCCAGTACGGCTGGCCGACGTCCTCGGCGATGTGTATTCCGTCGGCCGCGCTCTCGCGCGCGGCGTGATGTCGTCCATTGGTGAGCTGGGCCAGGGCCAGCAGCATCATGGCCTGCGGCAGGCGACCGGCTCGCCCCGCGGTACGGCACTCGGCGACGAGCCGGGTGGCGTCTTGCAGCATGGCGTGCTGGTCGCCGCGCATGAATCCCCTGTATGCGGCCAGCAACCGCAGGTCGACCGGCACCGATTCCTCACTGCGAAGGCCTGGGCCCGTGATCGCGGCCATGAGGTCGCCCTCCAGCAGGCGGCGCATCCCGTGGTTGAGCGCGTGCACCGCGCCGAGCGGCCCGTCCAGGCGGGGGGTCAGCTCCTCGGTCCGGCGGGCGAGCGGCACCTGGTCGGGATGTGTCCTGCTGCTCCAGACGTACACGCTCGCCAGGCCGAGCATGCTCAGCGCAGACACCGGGTCGGCGGCGGCGATGAGCTCGGCGCCCTCCTGCAGCAGCCGGGTCGCCTCCAGCGGCCGGCCCGCCTGGAAGGCGAGCGTCGCCCGCACCCGCGCCAGCTCCGCTGCCGCCTCCTCGTCCTGCGGCCGGTCGGCGCGGCGAGCCAAGCCCTCTGCCTGCTGCCACAGCCCCGCGTCCAACGCCGCCGTCGCGCCGGCCGTCAACCTGCGTACCTTGGCTGCGGGATCGGCCGACAGCTCGGCGGCGCGCGTGTACGCCGCGGCGGCGGTCGCCTGGCCGCCACGATGCCTGGCCCGAGTGGCAGATGTCTCCAGAGCCGCGGCCACCTGTTCGTCGGGTTCGGTGGTGACCGCCGCCAGATGCCAGGCGCGGCGGTCGTCGTCGACGGTCTTCGCCAAGGCCTGGTGCGCTGCCATGCGCTGGGCGACGTCAGCGGACAGTCGCGCCGCCGTACGAACCAGTGGGTGACGGAAGCGCAGGCCCGCTTCCGTCACTGTGATCAGTCCGGCCCGCTCGGCCGGCGCGAAATCGGTCAGACTGCCGCCCAGCTCTCGCAGCGCCCGCGTCAGTGTGTCCAGAGCGCCGGTGTCTTCCAGCGCCGCCACCAGCACGGACGTCCGGGCCGCGGCGGGCAGCTCCCCGAGCCGCGCGCGGAATCCGGCCACCACGCGGCCAGTGACCGGCTCGCCGCCAAGGGAGAGCGCCAACGGCGCGAACACCTCCGTGCGGGGCAGTTCCAGCAGCGCGAGCGGGTTTCCCTGCGCTTCGGCGACAACCTGCTCACGGACGGCCAGCGCCAACTCGCGATCACTGCCGGCCAGCAACTGCCTGGCCGCGTCGAGGGTCAGCCCGCCCAGTCTCAGCTCCGGCACCACCGATGCCGGAAACGCGCCCACCTCGTCCCTGGCCGCGAAGATGACCGCGACCGGCTCGGCGTGCAGACGGCGGGCGGCGAACAGCAGGGCGTCGGCCGACTCCCGGTCGAGCCAGTGGGCGTCGTCCACCAGGCACAGCAGCGGCCCGTCGGCCGACAACTCGGTGAGCAGGCCCAACGTGGCCAGCCCGATCAGGTACCGTTCCGCGGGCGCGGCTGTGACCGCACCCAGCGCGCCCAGCAACGCATCGGCCTGATTGCGCGGCAACGCCTTGATGCGGTCGAGGACAGAGCGCAACAACAGCTGCAGGGCGGCGAACGGCAGGGTAGCCTCCGACTCCACCCCGCTCACCCGCAGCACGCGGGCCTGCGATGTGGTGGCGGCGTGGTCGAGCAACGCCGACTTGCCGATGCCCGCCTCGCCCCGCACGACCAGCGCTCCGGCCCGGCCGTCGCGAGCGTCGCGGAGCAGGCGGTCGATGATCATCTGCTCGTTCTCGCGCCCGTACAACATCGGTCTCTATGCCGCGATCCCGGCGAAGGTGAGCCGGATCGAGTACAGGTCACCGGCCGAGTTGGTGATGAACAGGTTGTTGCGCTTGGCGCCGCCGAAGGTGAGGTTCGAGGCCGACTCGGGCAGCAGGAGCTTGCACAGCAGGGTGCCATCGGGGTGATAACAGTGCAGGCCGTCGAGGGCGGCGGCCCAGACACGGCCGTAGCAGTCGAGCCGGATACCGTCGAACCAGGCCTCGGCGAAGACCTTGCCACCGGACAGCGTGCCGTCGTCGCGGACCTCGAAGACGCGCATGTGCCGCTTGCGGGTGTCAACGATGTACACCTGGCTCTCGTCCGGAGAGAAGGCCAGCCCGTTGGGGCGGACGAAGTCGTCGGCGACGATCGTCAGTTCGCCGGTCTCCGGATCGAGCCGGTACACGTGGTCTGCGCCGATCTCGCTGTCGGCCGGGCTGCCCTCGTAGTAGCCGGTGATGCCGTAGCGTGGATCGGTGAACCAGATCGAGCCGTCAGAGCGGACGACGACGTCGTTCGGACTGTTGAGCCTCCTGCCCCGGTAGCTGTCGGCAAGCACGGTGATCGAGCCGTCGTGCTCGGTCCTGGTCACCCGGCGAGTCCCCTGCTCGCAGGTGATCAGCCTGCCCTGGCGGTCGACCGTGTTGCCGTTGGCGTTACCGGACGGGCTCCTGAACACGCCGACGGCACCGGTCGTCTCATCCCAGCGCAGCAGCCGGTCGTTGGGGATGTCGCTCCATACCAGGTAGCGCCCGGCCGGGAAGTAGACCGGCCCCTCGGTCTTGCGGCTGCCGCGATGCAACACCTCCACGTAATCGTCGCCGCCGTCAAATCCGAACCGCTCGTCCAGCACCTCGAACCGTGCCTTGAACCTGTCCATTGCCGGACCTCCTTTCGCAAAGGCCATGTCTGCCAGATCCACCTGGCCGCCGATCAGCTCGGCGGCGCGCACCGCGGCCGTGAGTGCCTGGCCCTGCCCGGTCCAGCGATGCACGTCAGGTGCGGTGTCGGCGAACGTGATCGCATGCTCGTCCTGTTGGCGACGACGCGGTCGAGGAGCAGCGCCCAGCACGAGAGCCCTCATGGGAACCCTTCTTTTCGCGTCGTTGAGCGACGCTACTGGTGGGGCGGGGAGTCCCGGATCTGTCAGATGACCGGGTTGTCGGCCAGGTCGAGCCTGGCCAGCCCGATGCGGGAGGTCACGCCCAGCTTGGGGTAGGCGTTGGACAGGTGATAGCCGGCGGTGCGTGGGCTGATGAACAGCCGAGCGCCGATCTCGCGATTGCTCATGCCGGCCGCGGCGAGCCGTACCACCTGCAACTCCTGCGCGGTCAGCCGCGCGACGAGGTCCCCCGCACCCGCTGTGGGCAGCGGATCGGCGCCGGTTGCCCGCAGCTCGCTCCTGGCCCGCTCGGCCCAGGGTGCGGCGCGCATCCGCTCGAACGATTCCAGCGCCGATCCCAGGTGCCGGCGTGCGGCTCCACGCCGTTTGGCACGCCGTAGCCATTCGCCATACAGCAGGTGTGTACGCGCCAGCTCGAACGGTCGCCCGTCCCCGGCATGCGCGGCCAGCGCGGCCTCGAAGGCAGGGCCCGCCTGCTCGTCCGGCGTGAGCAGGGCCCGGCAGCGCAGCGCGATGGCCCGCGCCCACGGTGTGCCCGTCCCGGTCGCCCATCGTTCGAACTGCTCGCACGCCTCACTCGCGTCCCCGCCCAGCCTGGCTACCGCCTCCACCTGCTCGGGCAGGCTGAGCACGGCGACGACGACATGCCGGTTGGGGCCCGCGGTGACGCCGGCGAGCCGGTGCGCCGCCGCCTCATACCGTCCGAAGCCGAGATCGAGCAGGCCCAGCGCGTAGGCGTGCCAGGCGGGGCTCGGCAGGTCCTCGCCGGCCGACCGCCGGCAGCCCGTCTTGTCGCCGTCGATCGCGGACAGTATGGCCAGCACCCCGACGAGCATCGTCACGTAGTGGCGCTGCCCCGTGTCACGCGCGATCTCCAGCCCCTCGATCGCGGTGGCGTGCGCGTCGTGGTGCCTGCCCAGGAACAGCCGGCAGTGCGCCAGTCGCAGCAGCACTCTGGGCAGCGCGCCGAGCGCGCCCTGCTCACGGCACTCCCGGTCCAGGGCGACCGCGTCATCGTGAACGGTCTGGTGGTCGCCGAGCAGCATCTCCCAGCCCTGCAGCCGCGACTGTTCGGACAGGCCGCGATCGTGACGGGTAGCGGTGACGTGCGCCGCGAAATCCCGCAGCGCGGCAGCGCCGGACGCGATGTCGCCCGTGGCGAGCAGGCGCAGCCCGTCGGCGCCCCGGAGGAGAAAGGCATCGGGCACGTCCAGGCCGGACAGCCGGGCAGCGGTGTCCCCGGCTGCTGCCTCAGGGGCGGGCGAGTCCCAGGCCGCCGCCATCGCCTCGAACGTCATCAAGGCACCCGCCTGGCGGTCGAGCGGCGCAACATTCGTGGCCGCGTCGAGCAGGAGTGTGCGCGCTGACTCCGGCCGGCCCCTGGCATGTTCCAACCGGGCCCTCGTCAAGGCCAGGCGGGCGATCCACGCCGGGTCGCGCACGTACGGCAGCGCCTCGCCCGCCAGCGCGGCGGCGTGCTCGATCTGCCCCGCTTCGCTCGCCGCCATGGCCGCTGCGGCAAGGCGGCGCCCCCGGGTGTCCCGATCTTCGGTCAGTTGCGCCGCGCGGCGGTAGGCAGCGGCGACCGCGGCGAGGCCGCCACGCGACCTGAACAGCTCGGCGTTGCGCTCCAGTTCGGTCGCCGCCTGCTCGTCATGGCCCACCGTGGCCGCGGCCAGGTGCCAGGCCCGGCGTCCGCCATCCCCGACCGTCTCGGCAAGTGCGTGGTGCGCGGCCATCCGCTGCGACAGCGGTGCGCTCTGATAGGCGGCGGCGCGTGCCAGCGGATGGCGGAACCTCAAGCGGCCCTCGGCGACGCGGATCAGCCCGGCGTCGGCCGCAGGCCCCAGATCGGCCACCGATGCGCCCATCCGCTGCCCCGCGCGTACGATCAGGGCCGGGTCGCCCGTGTCGTCCGCCGCCGCGATCGTCAGCAGCGTGCGCGCAGGCGCGGGTAGCGCACCGATCCGCGCATCGAAGATCCGCTGGATCCGCCAGGAGACCGGCATGACACCGATCTCGTGCTCGTCCACCGGCTCAATGCCGTCCCGCTGGGCAGGGCTGAGCGCGCCGACCAGCTCCACCAGCGCCAGGGGATTGCCCTGCGCCTGGGACAGCAATCCCTGACGTGCCGAGACATGCAGGTCGGGCGCATGATCAGCGAGCAGGGCCGCCCCGGCCTCGTCGGAGAGCGGCCCCAACTCCACGACCGGCACGCCCGGACGGTCGAACACCGGCGAGCCGTCGCGCACGGCGAAGATCATGGCCACGCGCTCGGCGCCCAGCCTGCGGGCGGCGAACAGCAGCGCCTCGGCCGACTCCAGGTCCAGCCAGTGCGCGTCGTCGATCAACACCACCACCGGCTGCTCCTCGGCCAGCTCGCCGAGCAGGGTCAGCGCGGCGGCACCGACCAGGAAACGATCGCCCGCCGCGCCGTACGGCGGATCGATCAGCCCGCGCAGGGCGCGGGCCTGCTGCTCCGGCAGCCGATCGGCCAGATGACGCACCTCACGGAACAGCACCTGCAATCCCGCGTAGGGGAGCTCGGCTTCCGACTCCACGCCCCAGGCCCACAGCAGCCTGGACTCCCCGGCCGAGGAAGACACGGACTCCAACAGAGTCGTCTTGCCCGCGCCCGCCTCGCCGCGGATCACCACGGCACCGCCACGGCCTTCCCGCGCCCGCGACAGGGCACGCTCAAGCGCGGCGACCTCGGCTGCCCGCCCCCTCAACACGCCCGCCACCCTACCGACCGGTGTGACGAGGCAGGTCGGGCGCGGTACGTCAGTAGTAGTGGCGCATGATCTCGGTGGCCCACGGGGGCTGGGTCGTGGGTCCGACGGGGCCGAACTCGCTCATGTACGGCTTGATGTCCAGCACGGGAGTGCCGTCCACCGCGTCCAGGCCCCGCACGTGCGCCTCCAGCCCATCGACCTTGGTCAGGCGGCAGCGAGAGAGCCCGAGCCGGTTGGGGCGGTTCTTGCCGCGCTGGGCGAAGATCCCGACCAACGGCCAGTCGGTGTTGCCGCGGGGGTGGCGGGCGCCGGTCTCGATCTTCTCGGCCGGCACCCGGTCGAAGAAGTAGATGACCTCCAGGTGCGAGAAACCGTCCAGGCCGGCCAGCGCGTCAGGGCCGAACTGCGCCGCGTCCAACCTGATGACGGCGGAGACCGTCCCCCAATCGTCGTCGAAGACCACCTCCCGCCCGCCGATCACGTGACCGATGGGACGGGCGACCACTTCCTTCAGCATGTGATTCAACGTCCCACATAGAGCCGGTAGGTCGCCAGGATATTGAGCCGATGCAGGTTCCTGCACAGGTCGAGCATGGCGTGCCGGGCGAGGTCCGGCGGGACCTGGTAGGTGGCGAGCGCGGCTGACAGCGCCGGATCGAGTCGCTCGGCCCACGGGTTGGTGCAGGCGGCCATCGTCTCATCCAAGGGACGGCCGGCCCGCACAGCGGCGAGGACCTCCTCGTGCAGCCGTTCCAGATAGGCGATGAGCGTGTCGATGGCGGCGTGCCCGCCGCCCATCGGGCCGTGGCCGGGCACGATCGTCTCCAGGTCGGGCAGCGCCTGCCTCATCCGGCGCAGTGACTCCAGGTACGGCAGCGGACCGCCCTGGAGCAGCATGTGCGCGATGCCCGCGTGCGCCAGGAAATTGCCGGTCCAGGCGGTGCGCGTGTCGGGGACGTAGACGACGGTGTCGCCGGGGCCGTTGCCGGGGCCGAAGTGCCAGAGCTGGACTGTTCGGCGGCCGAGGTCGATCTCGGCGAAGGAGTCGAAGGTGATGTCCGGGAGCCGCCAGCGGGTCACGGCGGTGAGCGACGCCTCGTCGCCGTACATGTTGCCCGACCTGACCTGCTTCTCGTAGTCCAGATCGGCCATGTTCTCCTTGTTGAGGCGTGACGACACGATGACGGTGTCCTCGGGGAAGGCCAGGTTTCCGAAGGTGTGGTCGCCGTGGTAGGTCGTGTTGGCGAGGTAGCGCACCGGCCGGTCGGTCAGCTCGGCGGCCAGGTCCTGGATCTGCCGAGACACCTCGGGGGTGATTCCCGCGTCGACGATCAGGGCGGTGTCGTGGCCGACGACGAGCCCGTTGTTGTCCTTCGGCGGCAGGTTCGCCATCAGCGCGTGGACGCCGGGCGCCAACTCGCGGGGGAGCAGTCGCAAACCTGCGGGTGAGAGGTTGGGTCCGGCGTATCCGGCGGGCCGTTCGGCGATCTCACGGTCGGGGATGCGGGTGGTCACAGCTGGGCCTCCAGACGCTCGAACATCAGCGGCACCTGCTTGCCGAGCTGGGCTTTGACGAGATGCTCTGCCATCTTCGGCACGCCGTCGAGCTCCAGACGGAACTCCACCGCGCACCCACCCTCGGCAGGCAGCACGCCGTACGTCTGAGAGACGCCGGGTCGGGTGCCCGGCGCGGTCCGCAGCGAGATGCGCGCGCCGGGCAGGCATTCGGTCACGGTGAGGGCGATCTCGGTACGGCGGCCCATCACCTTGCGCACCTGGTTGAGGGCGGCGCCCTCCCGCAGTGGACCGTCGAGGTGTGCTTCCAGCACGTCTGACTGCCATGCCGGGTATCCACCCAGGTCGGCCAGCACGGCGAAGACGGCCTCCACCGGCTGGGGATAGCGGGCGACGTGGTCGACGGTGATCATGAGTTGCTCCTCAGCAGTTGGGCGGTGAACGGGTTGAGCTCGTGGGGTTCGTCCTCGCCGATGACGACGGTGCCGCCGAGATTGACCAGGTGGTCGCCGATGACGGCGTTGGGTTCGAAGGCGAAGGTCATCCCGGGGGCCAGCGGGAGTTCGCCGCCCATGGTGGGCACCTCGAACAGCCGGCCGTACTCCTGGGCCTCGGGCACGCGGCGCAGTCCCGCGCCGAAGCCGCAGACGGGCCCCATCGGGTTGAGGGTGTGCACGAGCGGGTGGATGTTCCAGGCATCGGCGATCTTCAACGGGGCCTGCATGGCCTCGACGAGGTCGCCGAAGGTGTTGCCTGGCCGGGCCGCGGCCAGCCCGGCCTCGTAGCTGGCGCGGGCGACCTCGGCGCCCAGCTCGATGTCGGGGTGCGGCTCGCCGACGGCAATGGCGACCTGGTGCTGGGTCTCCCTCATGCCGAACCGGCAGAACACCTCGGCCATGATGACGTCACCGTCGTCGATGACGCGTGGCGCCTGCGGGCGGTAGGACCAGGCGGGCGGGCCCCAGGAGATGAACCCGGGACCGGAGGACAGCAGCATGTCGGGGGCGGCCACGCCGCGCTGGAAGGCCGCCGCCATACCCGCGGCGTACACCTCGGCCTCGCTGACGCCGGGCCTGGCCGCGTTCAGCATGGCCCGGGCCATCGCGTCACCGGCGGCGGCTGAGTGCCGGACGACCGCCAGTTCCTCCTCCGACTGGCAGATGGTGGCGAACAGGTGGCTCAGCCCGACCGGCGTGAAGGTCACCTCGGGCAGCTCGGCGAGTACCTGGCTCCACAAGCCGTGCGGCATGATCGGGTTGATGTGGAAGGGCGGGTAGGGGTCCAGTCCGAGCACGCCGACCGCCGCGGATTCCAGGCGGTGTTCGCGCAGGACCTCGACCACGCCTGCCGCGTGCTTGGCGACGCGGATGTCGCGCGGGGCGATCCACAGTTCCTCGCCGCGTCTGCGTGCCTGGATGTGGTCGGCGACGGGAAGCGTGGACCAGGTCAGCTGGATCGGGTCGGCGTCGCGGCAGAAGATGACGATCGCACCGGGACGGTCGTTGGTGAAGTACACATCCGGCGCGAAGGGCGCCAGGTCGGCGCATTCATGCTCGCCGTAGGCGATGAGAGCTTGGACGCCCTCGGCTTCCATGATCTGCCGGGCGAGCGCCCAGCGGCGGTCTCGCTCGGCGAGAGAGTAGGTGGGAACGTGCATGCCGCCGACGCTACGGACGCGCGGTGGGGCCCGGCTTCCGTCAGCTGACTGTAGTTGCCTGTACGGCCGAGCGGCGCCTCACCCGTCAGGCGGCGTCACCACTCAGTGACGACAAGCGACACGAGTGGTGACCGCAAGCCTCACAACCAGCTCACCGGCCCAGGTCGTCCCACTCCTGGAGCAGGTGGGCCGTGGCCGCCGCAGGGGCCGTGAACGACCAGCGGCCCGGCGGCAGGTTCAGGGCGCAGCCCCCGTCGGCCAGCCTGGTGGTCGGCAGCTGCTCGCTGAGGCCCATGAGGAAGGTGCCGTTGACGCTCATCCCGTCCCATGCGCCGCGCACGGGCAGCACCGCGCGGGCGGTCACGCCCTCCGGGACGGCGAACGTGAACTGCACCCCGTCGGGCCCGGCCCGCCAGCCCGACTCGACCGTCCCCGACGCGCTCTCGTAGCGGGCGTGCGCCTGGCGCAGCAGCGGGACGGGGCCGGGACGCAGCAGCAGCTCGCCGAAGCCGCCACCTGTCCCGCGCGGGTCGTCGCCCAGGCCCGCCACGTGCCGGAACAGCCAGTCGCCCACGCAGCCGTAGGCGTAGTGGTTGAAGGAGTTCATGGCCGGCGTCTGCAGGCCGTGCCGGTGGTGCCAGGCGTCCCAGCGCTCCCACATGGTCGTCGCCCCGGCGCGGAGCTGGTAGCGCCAGGACGGATAGCCCTCCTGGTTGAAGATCCGGCACGCCAGGTCGTGGTGGCCGGTCTCGGACAGCACGGGCAGCAGCAGGGGGGTGCCGACGAAGCCCGTCATGAGCCGGTGCCCGTCGGCGCGGACCAGCTCGGCCAGCGCCTGCGCCGACGCGGCCCGGTCCTCGGGCGGGACCAGGTCCCAGGCGAGGGCGACGGCGTAGCCGGTCTGCGTCTCGGTGTGCAGCTTCGGCCCGCTGAGGAAGGCCCGCTGGAAGGCGCCCGACACGCGGGTGAACGCCTCGCCGTACTCCGGCGCGTGCGGCTCGCCGAGCACGTCGGCCACGTGCGCGACCAGGCGGAGGCTGCGGGCGAGGGCGGCGGTGGCGATGAGGCTCTTGGGCGTCTCGACCGTGCCGGGGGCCAGCCAGTCGCCCAGGGCCCTGCCCGGTCTGATGCCGTCCTCTGCCTGGGCCAGGCAGTAGTCGGCCCACCGCCGCATCGGGTCGTAGGCGCGGCGCAGCGTGCGGTCGTCGCCGTAGCGCCGCCACAGCAGCCACGGCACCTCGACCAGCGCGTCGGACCATACGGGGGAGTCGTATCCGTACTCGGGCAGGACCGGCGCGACATGCGGGACCGCGCCGTCGGCCCGCTGCCCGTCGATCAGCGTCGTCACCCAGCCGGACAGGAACGCCTGCGTGTGCCGCAGGAAGCTGAGCGTCGAGCCGAACACCGAGATGTCGGCCGTCCAGCCGGTCCGCTCGTCGCGCTGCGGGCAGTCGGTCGGCACGCTCACCAGGTTGCCGTCCGCCGACGCGCCGATGTTGGCGACGAGCTGCCGTACGGCGGGATCGCTCACGGTCAGCGAGCCGGTGACGGCGAGCGCGGAGGACAGCAGCACCGCTTCCAGGTCGTCCGGCGTCAGCGCGCCCGGCCAGCCGGTGACCTCCGCGTAGCGGAACCCGTGCAGGGTGAAGGCGGGCTCCACGACGTGCGCGCCGGGGCCGAGGACGAACTCGTCACGCTGGTCCGCGGTGCGCAGGTTGTCGGTGTAGAGCCGCCCGGTCGCGGTCAGCTCCTCCCCGTGCCGCACCACGATCCGTACGGGGTCCGGCGCGTCGACGCGCAGCCGTACGCGCCCGACGACGTTCCGCCCGAAGTCGGCCACCTGGACGCCCGGCGCGGGTTCGGTCACGGACACGGCGGGCACCGTGCCGGTCACCCGCACCGGGGGAGCGGGGTCGGCCTCCACCAGGATCTCCGGGGCGGCCGTCGTCTCGGCGGGTCCGACCTGCCGGGATGGGGCCTGGACGGTCTCGCCCATCACCAGGTCGGCGCGCGGGCGGCCGAGATCCCGCCGGGTCCAGGCCGCGTCCGTGGCGAACACGCGGCGGACCCCGTCGTCGTCCCGCACGAGCACCTGGGCGCTGGCAGCGGGCCGGTCGCCGTAGCGGCGCGGGCCGCCGCCGGCGACGTGACCGGCGTACCAGCCGGGAGCGAGCCACAGCTCCAGCTCGTTCTCGCCGGGTACGAGCAACTCCGTGAGCTCCAGCAGCCGATAGCGCGTCCGGCGACCGTAGTCGGTCCATCCGGGGGCCAGCTCCTCCTCGCCCAGCCGCACCCCGTTGAGCAGCGCCCGGTAGACGCCCAGCGCGGTGGCGGCCAGCCAGGCGCGCCCGGGAGCGTGACGCCAGGTGAACGACCCGCGCAGGCTCACCGCCGCCCGGGGGTCGCCCGCCAGCCAGGGGGCGTCCCACCCACCGCGCGCCCGCAGGCCCGTGGTGAACGCGCCGGTCGCGTGCCCTTCCACACTCCACGTGTACGGCGTCAGCGGCGCCAGCCACTCATCCGGCACGTCCACGCCGTACGATCCGGCAGGCACGGACGACCGCCACACCTCGCGCCCGTCCGAGGACACCACCACGGTGGCCTCCTGGATCAGCCGGGCGTCCCACGACAGCCGGGGCGACGGCTCGTCCACGCCCACCGGATCCGCCAGACCGCACGTCAGGCCCACCCGTGGACCGGGCGGGGCCGAACGGATGAACGGCGCCTGCGCGCCGGAGACCTGCACTCCGAGCACCCCCGAATCCCGGTTCACGCATCGAGCCCGGTGGTGAAGGCGTTGTGCAGACCGTCGACGTCGACGCCGGACAGGCTCGGCGCCATCACGTTGATCAGCAGCACGAAGCACGCGTCCTGCTCCGGGTACATCCACCACTGGCACCCCGAGGCGCCGCCGTGCCCGTACAGCCGCCGGTCGAGCAGTCCGGGAGCCGAGTGGCGCAGGTTCCAGGTGAGGCCCCAGTCCTGCCCGGCGTTGACCGGGTCGGGCTGCAGCTTGACCAGGCCGGTCGTCTGCGGGGTCGTCATGGCGGCCAGGGTGGTCGGGTGGATCAGCCCGCGGTCGCCGCGCAGCAGCGCCCCGCCCAGCGCCAGGAGGTCCTCGGCGCGGGAGAACAGCGCCCCTGCCGGGTGGCGGAGCCGTACGAACGTGTCGAAGTCGAAGCCAGGCCCGAGCAGCTCGATGCCGTGGACCTCGGCCGCGTCGCACGCCGGGTCGAACGTGATCCGCCCGCCGCCCGGCACCAGCGTGTTCAGGTCGGAGTCGATCACGTCGGCCACGTCGCGGCCTGTGACGTCGCGGACCATCTCCGCGATCCCGGCGAAGGCCAGGTTGGAATACTGGCTGAGCGTGCCTGCCTCGAACATCGACGGCGCGGTGACGAGGTGCTCCAGCAGGTCGTCAGGCGTGAGCGTCTGCTCGGCGATGCCGCTGGTGTGGGTGAGCAGGTGCCAGAGTGTCACGTCGGGCCGGGCGAAGTTGGGCAGTACGTCCCGCAGGGGGCGGCGCAGCGACAGCAGCCCGCGCTCGACCTGGCGCAGGGCGACCAGCCCCATCAGCGGCTTGGTCACCGAGAACAGCGCGAAGTGGTCCTCGGTCCTGGTCTCGCGGCCGTCGTGCGCGCCGAATGCCTCCAGCACCTGGATCCCGTCGGAGGTGGCGGCGCCGAACACCGCGCACGGCAGCCGCCCCTCCTTGATCTCGCGCCTGACCCAGTCGAGCGCGATGTCGTGAGTGGTCATCCCTTGAGTGCACCTTCCGTAAGACCGGCCAGGACGCGCTTCTGCGCGACGACGTACACCGCCACGAGGGGCAGTGTGGTGAGCAGGACGTGGGCGAAGACGAGGTTCCAGTTCAGGCTCTGCAGGGTGCCGGAGGCGAACTGGAACAGGCTCAGCGGCAGCGTGGCGTTCGCGCTGCCCTGCAGCAGGAAGAGGGCGAAGAAGAAGTCGTTCCAGACGTTGATGATCAGGATCACGCTGCCGACGAACAGCACCGGCCGCAGCAGGGGCAGCAGGATGCGGACGAAGACCTGCGGGCGGGAGGCGCCGTCGATGGCGGCGGCGTCCTCCAGGTCGCGGGGGAACGCCCGGACGAATCCGGTCGCCAGGAAGATCACGATGCCCAGGCGGCAGCCGGTCATGGTCAGCACATAGCCGAGCGAGCCGTCGTCCAGCGACAGGGCACGCAGCAGGTAGACGGTCGGGATGATCGACGGCGGCAGCAGGATCGACAGCCCCATCACGAAGTAGGCCGCCTGAAGCCACCGCGACCGGCTGCGCCCGAACGCCCACGCCGCCGCCGCGCCGAGGAACACCACGGCCACCACGATCGGCACGGTCACCTTGAGGCTGTTGACCAGCCCCGTCAGGTAGCCGCCCCGGTCGAGCACGATGCCGTAGTTCTCGGCGATCGCCCACGTCCTGGGCAGGCCGAGGCCCAGCTCGGCGGCCTCGCCGGCGGGTTTGAACGAGTTGACGACCACGAGCCAGACGGGCACGAGGACCCACGGGATCGCGAAGAGCGTCAGCGCCGTGTACTTGAGGACCGCTCTCATCCCGTCACCTCCCTGCGCCGCAGCCACCACACGAGGGGCACGGCGGTGGCGATCACCAGCAGCGTCACGGTGAACCCCAGCGCGCTGGCGGAGCCGAAGAAGCCCTGCCCCCACTGCTGGCGCATCACCACGTTCAGGGCCCGCGTGTGGTCGCCGGGCCCGCCGCCGGTGGTGGCGGCGATCACGTCGTACGCGCTGAGCGCGCCCACCAGCGTGACCGCCACGTTGAAGGTCAGCGCCGGGGCGAGCATGGGGAACACCACCCTCCGGAACCGGGTCCACGACCCGGCCCCGTCGACCGTCGCCGACTCCAGCAGCGACTTCGGGATGGAGTTGAGGCCCGCGATGTAGACGAGGGTGATCAGCCCGCTCCACTTCCACGCGTCGATGAACGCGACCACCACCAGCGCGGTGGACGGTTCGCCCAGCCATGCCCATTCGATGCCGAGGAAGGAGTTGACCGCCCCGTCGGGGGCGAGCAGCCCGCGCCAGATGTATCCGGCGGCCAGCGGCGAGATGAGCGTCGGCAGGAAGAAGGCCGAGCGGAAGACGGTGTTGATCCGGCTGGTCCGCTGGAGGGCCAGGGCCAGCGAGAGGCTGACCGTGTTCTGGATCGCCATGCACAGGATCGCGTACAGCACGGTCACGGTGACCGCGTTGGCCAGCAGGTCCTGCTCGATCAGCGTGCGGACGTTCTCCAGCCCGTTCCAGGTGATCTCGGCCCGGAAGCTCGTCCAGGAGGAGAACGCGAACCGGACGTTGAGCAGGAACGGGGCGACGAAGAAGACCGTGACCAGCACGATCGCGGGCAGCGCCCAGGGCAGCCAGGCCACCCTGTTCCGCATCACCATCCGGGCAGCCCTGCCGCCTTGGCCGCCTGCTCGACCTGGCCCTGTAGCTGGGTCGCCGCCTTCTGCGGATCCTTCTGCCCGGCGATCAGCTCGGACATGAGCTGGGCCAGCCCGCCCATGCCGGGGATGTCGGAGTTGAAGGAGATGACCGCGCCGGTGTCGTACGCCTTCTTGACGTCCTGCAGCACGGACGAGACGCCCTGCGGGTCGGGCACGTCCTTGAACACGGGGAAGGTCTTGGACGCGGTGATGTACTCGGCGTAGGCAGGGCCGGTCATGAAGCGCACGAAGTCGAGCGATGCCTTCTCCCGCGCCGCGTCACCGGTCTTGGGCAGGTAGAACGTGCCGATCGGGCCGGGCGCGTAGGTCGCGAGCGGCTTGGCGCTCGACAGGCCGACGAAGCCGACGGACTCGTCGACGGTCTTCTGGTCGCCGTCCGCGGCTGCGAGGAGGGCCGGGAGCATGTCGGAGTGCTGGGCGACCATGGCGGCCTTGCCGGTCACGAGGGCCTTCATGGAGTCCTCGAACTTGGCGGTGACGATGTCCTTGTTGAAGCAGCCGTCGGCCTTCAGCTTGGCGTAGGCGGTCAGGCCGGCGACGAAGGGCGAGCCCGCGTCGGCCAGCGTGCTGCTGTGGCTCGCGATGGCCTTGCCGTACGCGTTGGACTGGTTGGCGCCTGCCAGGTAGAGGATGGGCAGGATCTGCACCGGCCAGATCGACCCGCCCGACTCGAAGACCGGCGTGACGCCGGCGGCCTTGAGCTTGGGGCAGGCGGCGGCGAGCTCGGCGAAGTTCGAGGGCGGGGTCAGCCCGGCCGCGGTGAAGACCTTCTTGTTGTAGTAGAGGCCGAAGACCTGGGGGAAGCCGGTGATGGCGGCGTAGACCTTGCCGTTGACGGACCCGGCGGCCTCGTAGAGGTCGCCGGACCTGGCGATGTACGCCTCGCCTGTCAGGTCGCGCAGGTTCTCGGCCGGGTTGAGGGCGAGCAGGCCGCTCACCGTCGCGTGGTACTCCAGGATGTCCGGGCGGTCGCCGGTGGCCCACTTGGTCTGGGTGGTCTCCTCGAAGCCGTCGGACGGGATCGACACGAGCTCGATCTTGTGGCCGGACTGCTTCTCGAACTTCCTGTACATCTCCAGCAGCGGCGCCGGGTCCGCGCTGTTGTGCCAGAGGGTCAGCTTCACCTGACCGGTCCCCTCCGGGGCGGACGACCCGCAGCCGGAGAGGGACAGGGCGAGGGCGGCGCCGATCGCCGCGCCGAGCAGACGGGATGGTGCTCTCACGCCCGTGCTCCTGTTCACTTTGGGGATAGCTGTGTAGAACGTTCTCCATTGTTAGGGCACGAGAGAATCGCCCGTCAAGAGGTAGACCTGAGTGCCGGTGGCGGGCTAGCCTCACCTTTCGGAAAAGTGTGTAGTGCGTTCTACGAAAGCTCTATGAAGGACGGCGTGTGACGAGCGGACGGGTGACGATCGCCGATGTGGCCAGGCGAGCCGGGGTTTCCACGGCCGCCGTGTCCAAGGTGGTGCGCGGGGCCTACGGCGTGAGCGCGGAGATGCAGGCCAAGGTGACGCAGGCCATCGACGAGCTGGGCTACCGCCCGCACGCCGCGGCCCGCGCCCTGCGCGGACGCACCTACACCCTCGGCGTCATGCTCTCGGACACCCGCAACCCGTTCTTCCCCGACATCATCGAGGGCGTCACCGGACGGCTGGGCGACACCGAGTACCAAGTGCTGCTCGGACCTGGCGGGATCGAGCCCAAGACGCAGGCCAGGATGACCGACGCCATGATCGACCGGAGCATGGACGGGCTCATCCTGATCTCGCCGGTCATGTCGGACGCCGAACTCGCCGCCATCGCGACGGCCATCCCGATCGTCGTGGTGGGCAGGCACGGCGGCGCCGCGGCCTACGACGCGGTCGTCGACGACGACGTGATGGGGGCGGGGCTCGTGGTCGACCACTTGGTCGGGCTCGGGCACACCCGGATCGCGCACATCACCCACCTGGAGCGGGCCCGCGCCCAGGGACTGCCGCACACGGTGCGCGCCGAAGGCTACCGCCAGGCGATGCGCGCCCACGGACTCGCCGACGACGTGCTGGCCACCTCCTTCACCGAGGAGGGCGGCTTCGAGGGCGCGCGGGAACTGCTCGCGCGCGACGACCGGCCCACCGCGATCTTCGCCGGGGCCGACATCGCGGCGCTCGGCGTGCTGCGCGCCGCCGACGAGGCGGGCCTGTCGGTGCCGGAGGACCTCTCCGTCGCCGGATACGACAACATCGGCATCGCCTCGCTCAAGCGCATCTCGCTCACCAGCGTCGACCAGGACGGGCACGTGATCGGGGCGACCGCCGCGCGCCTGCTCGTCGAACGCATCGAGGGACGCTCACGATCGGTGACGTCGTCGGTGTCACCCACGCTGATCGTCCGCGGAACCACAGGACCGCCTCGCCGCTGAACACCGGCCGCCTGTCGGGGGACTGTCGCGGACCAAAAATTAAAACGATTCGATGGAAGGACCCCCCACGTGAGACGACTCGCTCTCCTCGCCCTTCTCCTCCCGCTGGTCGCGCCCGCGCCATCGGCCTCCGCCCAGACGGCCGCTCCGGCCTGCCCGGTCAGGGTCGACCCCGCCGCGTTCGCCGCCGAGGCCCGCCTGAGCAGCCTGGCCGAGCAGCAGGAGGCGTTCGGCCCCAGGCCGACCGGCTCCACCGCGCACGCCGACTACGTCGACTGGCTGGAGGACGAGATGGCGGCCATCCCCGGCCTCCAGCTCTCCTCCCTGCCCTACGCCATCGACCGCTGGGACAGCCTCGGCACCGGCCTGACCGTCGGCGGTACGGCCGTGCAGGTCGCGGCCCCCGTACCGTTCTCCTCCTCCACCGGCGCGGGCGGCGTCTCGGCGCCACTCGTCCACCTGGCCGCAGGGACGAACATCACCGCGGCCAACGCCGCCGGGAAGATCGTCGTCCGGGACCTGCCGTGGACCAACATGCCCAACCTGCTGTTCTATCCGCCCGCCCTCGGCTACTCCATGTATGACCCGGCCCTCACGATCAACCTGCTCGGCTCGGAGTCGATGGAGGCCCCGGCCGCGGCCGACGCCGACCTCAAGGCGGCCGCCGCCGCGGGCGCGGTGGGCGTGATCGAGGTCAGCCAGCTCCCGCATGCCCAGATCCAGGGCCAGTACGCGCCCTACGAGGGCCTGCCGTACGGCGTGCCAGGCGCGTACGTCGGCGCCGACCAGGGCAAGCAGATCAAGGACGCGCTGGCCGCCGGGCAGCCGGTCCAGGCCGCGCTGACCGTGAACGCCGCCTGGACGCCGACGACGACCCGCACCCTGCTCGCGACGCTTCCCGGCGGGAGCGCCCAGAAGATCGTCGTGGAGAGCCACACCGACGGCATGAGCCCGGTGTGGGACAACGGCCCGCTCGCCATGATCGAGATGGCCCGCTACCTGTCGTCGCTACCGGTGGAGTGCCGTCCGCGCACCGTGCAGTTCGCGTTCGTGACCGGCCACCTCTACCAGCACCTGACCGGCCCCGACGTCCGCGAGGGCGGCGCGGGTCAGCTCGCCGCCCAGCTCGACGCCGAGTACGACCAGGGCGGGGTCTCCTCCGTCGTCGTGCTCGAGCACCTCGGCGCCAAGCGCTACGACGCGGTCGCCAGGCCGAACGGCCTGCCGGGCAAGCAGCTCGTCGCCAACCCCGCCCTCACCGAACTGCTGATGGTCCCCGTCAGCGAGAGCACGCCGCTGCGCGAACTGGTCAAGGGCCACATCGAGTACTGGGACGTGAGGCGCACCGCGATCCTCAAGGGCCTGTCGGCGGCCGACCTCGCCACGGTGCCGCACCACTGCGGCTTCGGTGGCGAGGGCACGCCGTACAACCAGCACCTGCTGCCCGTCATCGCGCCCATCGCCGCGCCCAAGACGCTGTTCTCGCCGCAGTTCGGCACCGAGGCGATCGACCTGCCGGCGATGCGCAAGGCGGCCCTCGCCTTCACCGACGTCGTGCTCGACCTCGGCCCGATGGCCCAGTCGGCCGTCGCGGGCGACGTGACCGCCATGCGCCAGCAGCGCGCCTCCGGCACGCCGGGGTGCGCGTGAGCATAGACAGGAAAGGGCTCGTGCGCCGGCACACCGTCGCCGACGCCGGGTGTCCGCTCACCGTCGGCAACGGCGAGTTCGCCTTCACCGCCGACGCCACCGGGCTGCAGACCTTCGCGCCGCTGGGCACGCAGGCGCAGTGGGGCTGGCACACGATGCCCAACCCCGAGGGCCACGTGCTGGAGGACGCGCTCACCGACTACGACGGCGTCGGCTATCCGGACCTGTATCCGGCCACCGAGGCGGGCGGCTGGCTGCACGTGAACCCGCACCGCCTGCATCTCGGCCGGATCGGCCTCGACGTCGACGAGGCCGCCCTGCTCGGCCGCTCGGCGCAGACCCTCGACCTGTGGACCGGCACGCTGTCCAGCTCCTTCGAGCTGGGCGGCCTGCCGTACGAGGTGGAGACGGTCTGTCACCCCGAGCGGGACCTGCTGGCCGTCCGCGTCGTGGGCGGCGCGGGGATCAGGATCGCCTTCCCCTACGCCAGCGATGGCTGGCACACCACCGCCGACTGGGACCAACCCGAGAGGCACACCACCACGCACGCGCTCACGCACACGCCGTACGGCTCGCGCTGCGACTTCACCCGCGTCCTGGACGCGGACCGGTACCACGTGGCCGCCGAGTGGGCGGGGTCGGCGCGGCTCACGTCGCCCGGCGGTCACGTGTACCTGATCCAGGGCGACGAGCTCGAGCTCGTCGTCGAGTTCGCGCGCCACCCCGTCGGCGCCGCGCTCCCGTCCTTCTCCCAGGTCCGTACGGCTGCCGCCGACCACTGGGAGAGGTTCTGGACGAGCGGGGGAGCGGTGAGCTTCGACGGCAGCACCGACCCGCGAGCGCCCGAGCTCGAACGCCGGGTCGTGCTCTCGCAGTACCTCACCGCGGTCAACTGCGCGGGCTCCACCCCGCCGCAGGAGACCGGGCTGGCCGTCAACTCCTGGAGCGGCAAGTTCCACCTGGAGATGCACTGGTGGCACGCCGCCCACTTCGCCCTGTGGGGCAGGCCCGAGCTGCTGGAGCGGAGCCTGCCGTGGTACCGCTCGATCCTGCCGCGGGCCAGGGCCACGGCCGGACGGCAGGGTTTCCGCGGCGCCCGCTGGCCCAAGCAGGTGGGGCCGGAGGGCAGGGAGAGCCCGAGCGAGATCGGCGCCTTCATCATCTGGCAGCAGCCGCACCTGATCTACTTCGCCGAGCTGCTCCGCCGGATCCGCCCTGGGGCGCTGGAGGACTACCGGGACCTGGTGTTCGAGACGGCCGAGTTCATGGCCTCCTTCGCGGGCGGCGGGCATCTGGGGCCGCCGCTGGTCCCGGCGCAGGAGTCCTACTACGAGTCCAGGCGGTTGGTGCGCGATCCCGCGTTCGAGCTGGCCTACTGGTGGTGGGGGCTGGAGACGGCCCAGCAGTGGCGGGGCCTGCTCGGCCTCGCCCCCGACCCGGAGTGGGCGCGGGTCCTGCACGGCCTGGCCCGGCCACTGGTGCGCGACGGCGTCTACGCGGCCATCGGCGTGGAGCCGTACACGATCAGGACCGACCACCCCTCGATGACCGGCGCGCTCGGGTTCGTGCCGCCCACCCCGCTGATCGACCCCGAGACCATGCGGGCCACCCTGCACGACGTGCTCGCCGACTGGGATCTGGAGAGCGCCTGGGGCTGGGACTTCCCGATGCTCGCCATGTGCGCGGCCAGGCTCGGCGAGCCTGACACCGCCGTGGACGCGCTGCTGATGGACGCCCCGAAGAACACCTACCTGGCCAGCGGCCACAACCACCAGTGGCCCGGACTGCTGCCCCTCTACCTGCCGGGCAACGGTGGCCTGCTGGCCGCCGTGGCCCACATGGCGGCGGAGGAGTGCTTCCCCGAAGGCTGGCTGGTTCAGGCGGAAGGAGTGGTCGCGATGCCGTGATCGGGGCCAGCGAGCAGGGTGAGCGTGTAGTGGTAGAGGTCGCCGGCCGACGACGTCAGAGTGGCGACACGGCCCTCACGTACCTCCGAGGCGATGAACTCGGTGGTCCCGTAGACGATCAGGCGGGGCACCGCGGCACGCAGCGGCGGCAGCGAGGGATCCTCCAGCCTGGCCCGCGCGGCCAGCGCCCCGAGCATGTCGAGGAAGGGCCGGTAGGCGGCGTCACGCTGCTCGACGGCCCGCTCACCCGCCCTCGGCAACTCCACGAAGTACGCCTGCGCGTACTCCGGGCGTTCCTGCCACCACCGCAGGTAGGCGGTCATCCCCAGCCGGAGCGCCTCGCGCCAGCGGTCGCCCGCCCCCGACGCGGCCGTGTAGATCGAGTCGATCATATCGGGCAGGTCGCGCTCGCATCCGGCGAGGAAGCACGCCTCCTTGTCGGCGAACTGGGCGTAGAAGGCGTTGCGCGAGACCCGCGCGGCGGCGATCACGTCCGGCACGCTCGTGGCGGCGTATCCACGCCTCGCGACGAGCCTCAGCATGGCCTCCACGAGGCGGTTTCGCTGGGAGTCGCGCACCGTGTCGGGGGACAGTCCGTGCCGCCCCCTGGGGAGTGGCCGGCCCGCCGGAACTTCCTTCTGTTCGTGTCTTGACATCGCTCCCCGATCGTACTTCCCTCTCTTAGGAGACGTTCACGTCTCCAAATAGCCTACGAGGTGACCATGGAGAACTTCACCCGCCGGCAGGCGTTACGGGCAGGGGCACTCGGCCTCATGCCGGCCGGATTCCTGTCGTGGACCACCGAGGCCAACGCCGCCTCCACCATCGAGACGATCTACAAGGCAGCGGGTCCGTGGCCGGTCGCCACCGGCACCTCGGGCGGCCACCGGCTCTACTACCCCTCCACCCTGGGCTCGGGCGGCGTCACGCACCCGATCGTCACATGGGGCAACGGCTCGTGGGCCACCCCCGACGACTATCCGGGACTGCTCAACCACCTCGCCTCGTGGGGCTTCGCGGTGGTCGCCTCCACCGACACGACCACGGGCACCGGCGCCGAGATCCTCGCCGCCGCCCAGCACCTCATCAGCCTCGACACCGACCCCGCCAGCGTCTTCCACGGCAAGCTGAACACCGCCCAGGTCGCCGCCGCCGGCCACTCCCAGGGCGCGGGGGGATCCATCAACGCGGCCAACGACTCCGCAGGGCTGATCAAGACCGTCGTGCCGATCGCCGTGCCCGCGCAGTGGATGGCCGGCCCAGGAGACGAGTTCTCCGTCGCCGACCTGACCTGCCCGGTGCTCTTCCTCAGCGGCGCGAACGACTGGCTGATCTCCTCGGCCGCGACCGTGCAGGGCTACTACGACCAGGCCACCGCCGGAGCGGGCAGGGCGCTGCTCAAGGGCGCAGGGCACAACGACATCCAGAACACCGGCGGCGCCTTCCTCGGCTACGTGACCGCCTGGCTGAGGTACCGCCTCCAGGCCGACACCCAGGCCCGCGGGGCGTTCGCCGGCGGCACCGCCGAGCTCCCCACCAACACCGCCTGGCAGAACCAGGCCCTCAAGAACCTCACCTAGGAGAACCACCATGGCGGATCCGACGCGGCGTGGGCTACTCGCCGCCGGCACGCTCACCCTGCTCGCCGGATGCGGCAAGGACCAGCCTCGGCAGCAGGCCGCGGACGGCAGGCCGCACGGCGAGGTCACCGTCTGGCTGCACGGCTCGCAGGACACCGGCCGGCAGTTCCAGGAGCTCGTGCACCGCTACATCGCCGAGTTCAAGGTCGACGTGAAGCTGCTCCACCTGCCCGTGGGCCAGCTCGACGCCAAACTGCTGACCGCCTTCAGCGGCGGCGCCCCGCCCGACGTCTTCAAGATCGGCCACTGGAGCTTCCCCGCGCACGCCAGGAAGAAGCGGCTCGCGCCCGTCGACACCAGGGCGCTCTCGCTACAGAACTACGAGCCGGGCACGACCACCCCGCTCACCTACCAGGACGTGCCCTACGGCGTGCCCATCGACTTCAACCCCTGCATGCTCTACTACCGCAAGGACCGGTTCGAGGAGGCCGGACTCGACCCCGGCAGGCCCCCGGCGACCTGGGAGGAGGTCGCCGAGTACAGCGCCAAGCTCACCTCCGAGGACCGCAGGCGAGTCGGCCTGCAGTGGCTCTACGGCGACCCCCAGTGGGCCCTCATGACGCTGACCGCCCTCGTCAGGGGCAAGGGCGGCGAGCTCGTCACGGCGGGCGGCACGAAGGCGTCGCTGTCCACCGAGCAGGGCCTCAACGCCCTGACGTACATGTCGGGGATCGGCAACCCCAAGCTCTCCAACCCGCTGGGCGCGCTCGGCCTGTTCTACTCCGGCGAGGCCGCCATGGTCGTCAGCGGCGCCTTCCTCGGCCCCGCGCTGGAGAAGCTGGGCAAGGACAAGCTCACCTTCGGCAAGCAGTACGGCGTCGCGCCCATGCCCACCTGGGCCGGCGGCCCGCCCGTCGTTCCCGCCTACACCTGGGGCTGGGGCGTGGCCAAGGACTCGCCCAACCAGTTCACCGCCTGGCACCTCATCAACTACCTGCAGGGCGCCCCGTCGGTGGCCGCCAACCTCGACAACGGCATCATCATCCCGGCCAAGGGCTGGCGCGACGCCGGGCCGCGCGGCAGGTCCGAGATCATGAAGATCGTCGCCGACGGCCTCCCGCATGTGGACTTCGGCCCGATCATCCCCGGCACCCTCGAACTGGCGAAGGCCGCGGCCGGCGCCGTCGACTCCGTCGCCCACGGCAAGTCGACCCCCGCCCAGGCCGCGGCGACCTTCGACTCCACCGTGCGGCTGGTCCTGTGAGCGTGCTCGGCAGGGTCAGCGCCCGGCCCCAGGCCACGGCGGGCGTGGCGCTGACCCTCCCGGTGGCCGTCTTCTTCGTCGTGTTCTGGCTCGTCCCGTTCCTGGCCGCCATCTATCTCAGCTTCACCGACTACGAGATGGCAGGGACGCCCAACTGGATCGGCCTCGCCAACTACGAGCGCATGTTCGCCGACCCCGGCTTCCTCAACTCGGCGTGGATCACCGTCGTCTACACGGTCTGCACGGTGGTCCCGACGATCGTGCTGGCCCTGCTGGTGGCCGTGCCGCTGAGCAAGCCGGGACGGCTCAACCGCCGGCTCAGAGCGCTCGTCATGATTCCGGCCGTGATGCCGCTCGCCGCCACGTCCATGGTCTGGGTGATCATCTACTCCGACCGCGGCCTGGCCAACACCCTCCTCGGCCTGGTCGGGATCGATCCGCAGTCCTGGCTGACCGGCTCCGGCCTGGCCATCTGGGCCCTGGTCGTGATGGTCGTCTGGAAGAGCATGGGGCTGTTCGTGATCATCCTGACCGCCGGGCTGCAGGCGCTGCCCGGCGAGGTGTACGAGGCCGCCGCCATCGACGGCTCAGGGGCGGTGACCACGTTCACCCGGATCACGCTCCCGCTGCTGCGCAGGACCCTGCTGTTCGTCCTGGTCATCTCGGTGGCCGGATCGATGCAGGCGTTCGTGCCCGCCTTCCTGCTCACCGGCGGCGGGCCCGCCGACGCCACCCAGGTGCTGCCGTACTACATCTGGGCCAACGCCTTCCCCTACGAGCACATGGGCTACGCCGCCGCCATGGGCATGGTGCTGCTCGTCGCCATGGTGATCGTCTCGGCGCTGCAGTTCGGGTTCCTGAAGGGAGGCGACGAATGAGAGCGGGAACCATCCTGCGCACCGTCTGGCTGATCGCCGCGGTCGGGTTCATGCTGCTGCCGGTCTACGCCATGCTCGTCGTCGCCTCGGCGCCCGACGACACCGACCTGCGCGGGCTGGTCTTCAACGGCTTCCACCTGCCCGAGAACATCAGGCTGCTGTTCGGCGAGGGCAACCTGCCCACCTACCTGCGCAACAGCCTCATCCTGTGCGTCGGCACCGGCGTCCTGGACGTGATCTTCTCGGCCGCCGCGGGCTACGCGATGGCCCAGCTGTCCTTCCCCGGCCGCCGCGTCCTGTTCGCGCTGGTGGTCGGCACGCTGGCGCTCACCCCGATGGTCCTGGTCATCCCCGTCTTCCTCATCGTGAAGGAGCTCGGCTGGGTCAACACCTTCCAGGGCATGATGGTGCCCGGCATGATCAGCGCGTTCGGCGTCTTCCTGGTGCGGCAGTTCGCCCTCGGCATCCCGAAGGAGCTGCTGCTGGCCGCGCGGGTCGACGGCGCGGGGGAGTTCCGCATCTTCGCGCGCGTCGCCGTGCCGCTGCTCAAGCCCGCGCTCATCACCCTGTTCCTCGTGCATTTCCTGGCGCAGTGGGACAACCTGCTGTGGCCGCTGATCGTGGCCAACGAGCAGGAGCTGTGGCCGCTGCCGGTGGGGCTGGCCAACTTCCAGAGCGAGGCCGGCTTCAACTATCACCTGACCACCACCGCGGCACTGGTCACCGCCGTGCCCCCGTTCATCCTGATGGTGGCGCTGCAGCGTTACTACGTGGCGGGGCTCACCTTCGGAGGGCTGAAACGATGATCCCGGACACCGCACGGATGATGGAGTGGATCGAGACGGTCACCTCGCGGGGCATCAGGCGTCCCGGCTACCCGGCCGACGACTGGACCGCCGCGTGGGCCGCCGAGCTCTTCACCGGGTTCGGGCTCCGCGACGTACGGCTGGCGCCGGTCGAGCTGCCCGTCTGGCGGCCGGTGACGGCGGACCTGGTGGTGCGCCTGGACGCCGACCCGTCGAGAGCCGTGCGGGTGGCGGCGTCCGCCCTGCCGTACACCACGCCGAAGGCGACCGTGAGCGCGCCGGTCAGCCGCGAGGTCGTGCCGGGCGCGATCGTCGTGCCCGAGTACACCTTCACCGAGCTGCCGCAGTCCTACCTCAGGGACCAGGCGACGGCCGTGCACGACCCCGAGGGCGTCTTCGACGAGCTGGTCCAGACGCTGCCGTTCCAGCTCGACTACCTCGACGTCATCCAGGGCGTCATGGACGGCGGCGCCGCCGCCTTCGCGGGGGCGCTGACCGGGGTGCCGTGGGAGACACGCGACTACTACGTGCCTTACGACGCCGTGCACCGCGACCTGCCGGCCGTCTGGCTGTCGGGCGGCGACTCGCGGCGGGTGCTCGACCTGGTCGACGAGGGACCCTGCACGGGCACGCTCACCGTCGAGTCGGAGACGGGCCCGGCCGTCTCGCACAACGTGATCGGCACGCTCCCCGGCCGCTCCGGCCAGTGGGTGATCATCGGTTCGCACCACGACGCGCCCTGGGCCTCGGCCGTCGAGGACGCCTCGGGGATCGCGCTGGTGCTGGCCGCCGCCCAGTACTGGGCGGGCGTGCCCGAACGGGACCGGCCGCACAACCTGATCTTCCTGCTGACCGCAGGTCACATGGCGCACGCCGCGGGCACCCGGGCCTTCATCGAGGAGAACCGCGGGCTGCTGGGCGACGTGGTACTCCAGCTCCACCTGGAGCACGCCGCCCGGCGGTGCGTGGTCGTGGACGGCGAACTGGTGCCCACCGGCGACCCCGAACCCGGCTGGTGGTTCACCACCAGGAAGCCGGAGCTGGAGAGCCTGGTGGCGGCGGCCCTCGTCGCGGAGGACCTGAGACGCTCGTTCGTGCTGCCGCCGGACGTGTTCTCCCCGATGCCGCCCACCGACGGGGCCTTCTTCCACCCCGAAGAGGTGCCGCTCGTGCACTTCCTGTCGGCTCCCATGTACCTGTTCGACTCGGCCGACACCCTCGACAAGGTGCACGAGGCCAGCCTCGAGCCGCTCACCCGGGCGGCGATCAGAATCGTCGAAGGGACGGCCGGATGGCGCCGCGCATGATCGTGCGAACCACTTGCGGGCTGGTCGAGGGCAGGGCCGAGGAGGGCGTGCTCGCCTTCCTCGGCGTGCCGTACGCCGCCCCGCCCTTCGGCGAGCACCGCTTCGGCGCGCCCGTCCCGCCACCCGCGTGGGACGGCGTACGGCCCGCCGTCACGCGGGGCCCTGCCGCCCCGCAGGCCGCCGGCGAGGACATCGGCCTGTACGCGCCCGACGTCTTCGAGGTGGGCGAGGACTGCCTCAACCTCGACGTGCGCACCCCTGAGACCGGCCGGGCCGGGCTGCCCGTCCTGGTCTGGATCCACGGCGGCGGGTTCTCCATCGGCGGCAACGGGGCGGCCTGGCACCAGGGCCCCCGCTTCGCCCGCGACGGCGTGGTCTGCGTGGCCATCAACTACCGGCTCGGCTTCGAGGGCTTCCTGGCCCTGGAGGACGCCCCGCTCAACCGGGGTGTCCTCGACTGGCTGGCCGCGCTGGAATGGGTACGCGACAACATCGCGGCCTTCGGCGGCGACCCCGGCAACGTGACGATCGCCGGGCAGTCGGCGGGCGCCGCCGCCGTCGCCACCCTGCTGACGATGCCCCGCGCCGAAGGGCTGTTCCGGCGCGCGATCGTGATGAGCGGCTCGGCCAACCTGGTCGCCACCGAGCAGGAGGCGCGCGACTACGCCAGGACGCTCGCCGCCCGGCTGCGGATCGACCCGACCAGATCCTCCTTCGCCGGGCTGTCCCCCGAGGCGCTCGTCGCCGAACAGCCGCCGCCGCTGACCGGCGACTCCGGCGGGCTGAACGAGTCGGTGCCGGTCAAGCCGGTCGTCGACGGCGACCTGATCCCGGCCGTCCCGCTGGCCGCCCTGCGCGCGGGCGCGAGCGGGCACCTTCCACTGCTGGTCGGCTGCACCTCCCAGGAGGCCGACGTGTTCGTCCGCCGCCTCGCCGCCGACCTCGACGAGGCCGCCGCGCAGGCCGCGCTCGACCACCTCGGCGTCCAGATCGACGAACCCGGCCTCACACCCGCCGAGCGCGTCGGACGCGCCTTCACCCAGCACCTGTTCACCCGCGAGACGCGCTGGATCCGGGAGGCCAGGCCCGCCTACGCCTACGAGTTCCGGTGGGAGTCGCCCGTCGAGAGCCCGGTCGGCGGAGGACGGGTGGGCGCGGTGCACAACCTCGACCTGCCCTTCGTCTTCGACGTGCTCGACGCGCCCGGCGTCGAACGCACCGCAGGGCCAGGCGCGCCGCAGGCCGTGGCCGACGCGATGCACGCCGCCTGGGTGCGCTTCGCCCGCACCGGCGACCCCGGCTGGCCACTCGGGCACACCATGGTCTTCGACGAACCCACTGCGTCGATGCGGCATTGAGTATCAGGCGCGCGTTCATGCCCACGTTGAACGTCGTCCTCCAGGGTTGTCAGCCTGCGCGCATGTCAGATCTAGGACATGTGGCTTGGCCGCCTGAGCTGATCAGGACCGAGCGGCTCGTGCTCCGTGAGCCGGAGGCGTGGGACCGTGCGACATTCATCGAGCTGCTCGCCTCGCCAGAGGTGCACACCTACCTCGGCGGTCCCCGCCCGCGTGACGAGCTTGAGCGTGAGATGCCCGAGGTGCCCGAGCGATGGCCCGGGAGTTTCGTCGTCGAGCTCGACGGGGCGATGATCGGCCAGATCCTGCTCAGGAGAGCAGCCGGGCACCGTCGCCCGGCTGCTGTGGGGAAGGCCGATCTCGGTTACCTGTTCCTGCCGAAGGCCTGGGGGCAAGGGTACGCCGCCGAGGCGTGCGCGGCGGCACTCGGGGCCGCCTCCGCGAGCTGCCAGCCGTTCTTACGCTCGACCGGAGCAAGCAGCCCCGTCACATACGCCCGCGCCTGCTTTCGGGGCTCCACCCGCCCGAACCGGCCTGCCATCCGCCCGAACAGCGCGTCCAGCCCGGACGACCACGCGCGGAGGTCGTCAGCGGTTAACTCGTCCGACATGCCGCCAGACTATAGATCACAAAGCCTGGCTGTAGCACTAGTACTACAGTCATGTTTTGTGATCTATAGTCGCGTTCGTGTCGGATGTGGTGACGTCTGAGGATCTCCAGTCGTGGGCGGCCGGGCTGGATGAACT